>JAVBRX010000137.1:0-20695 GCA_031547465.1 Microvirga sp.
CGTCGACGCCCTCGATCGGGCGACGGCCTATGAGCAGAAGGCGCTCGGCGAAGGCCGCACCCTCGACGTTCTCACTGGCTCGACCTCGTATCTGCGCCTGTTCGGTCTGGCGCAGGGCGGCGCGGCCCTGGCGCAGATCGCCCTCGCTGCCGCCGCCGACCGTGCTGCGGGCGACAAGGATCCGGCGCATGAGGCCCGCATCGCCCTTTGCCGCTTCTTTGCCGAGGCGCTTCTGCCTGCCGCTCCCGGCCTTGAGCAGATGGTCCTCTCCGGTGCGAGCTGCCTGGCGAAGGCGGACGCCGCCCTCGTGTGAGCCTTTGGCGAAGATATGCTATCTGACAGTGAGAGCGGGACGGGAAACCTCGTCCCGCTCTTTCTATTGGGTGACAGGTCTCTCTACGGCCTTTGGCTAACGGCGTACCGGAGAATTTGCGATACAATGAGTGTGGAACCATAAGGGAAACGTTCATGAGCCTGCATGGAAAAACCCTGTTCATCACCGGTGCGTCGCGTGGTATCGGTCTGGCGATTGCGCTGCGTGCTGCCCGTGACGGCGCCAATGTCGCCATTGCCGCCAAGACGACAGAGCCGCATCCGAAACTGTCGGGGACGATCTTCACGGCGGCGGCAGAAATCGAGGCAGCCGGGGGAAGGGTGCTGCCGCTCGCCGTCGATATCCGCGACGATGCACAGGTTGACGAAGCGCTTGCCCGCACGGCGGAAGCCTTCGGTGGTATCGATATCGTCGTCAACAATGCCAGCGCCATCGATATTACGCCGACGACGCGCATCGACATGAAGCGGTTTGATCTGATGCACCGCATCAATACGCGCGGCACGTTCCTGGTGTCAAAGCTGGCTGTCCCGTATCTGGAAAAGGCGGAAAACCCGCATATCCTGATGCTGTCGCCGCCGCTCGACATGCAGGAGAAATGGTTTGCACCGCATCTCGCCTATTCGCTGGCAAAGTTTGGCATGAGCCTGTGCGTGTTGGGGCTTGCGGGCGAGTTGCGGGAAAAGGGCATCGCCGTCAATGCCCTGTGGCCGTGCACCACCATCGCCACCGCCGCCGTGAACAACCTGCTCGGCGGCGAAGCATTGATGCGCGCCAGTCGCAAGCCGGAGATCGTCGCCGATGCTGCCTATGCCGTCTTCCTGAAAGAGGCGAGGGAATTCACCGGCCTGTTCCTCATCGACGATGTGTTCCTGAAAGGCGAGGGTGTACGGGATTTCGAACAATACCGTGTCGATCCGGCCTCGCCCCTGCAACGCGATTTCTTTGTCCCAGACGATACGCTGCCGCTCTGACGGATGGTGAAAGCGCAGGGCTTTTTCAGGTTTCGTTTTGCGGAAAAAACCTTTAGAGCGGAACGGCATTCGACGGTTCGACCGTTGGGCGACGGTCAGCATGACTGGACGGAGACTTGAAAACCCATGATCATCGTTCATAAACCCGTTTACCGTAACGGAGAAACGAACGACACGCTGGAGAGCGCCATCCTTCCGGCGGGTGAGGCATTGCCGGAAACTGCCCTGTGGATCGATCTCGTATCGCCCGAACGCGATGAGGAGCGCCTTGTCGAGGAATTACTCGGCATCCAGATTCCGACCCGGGAAGAGATGGCCGACATCGAGCCGTCGGAAATCCTCTATTGGGAGAACAATGCCCGCTACATGACAGCCCGCATCTTGTGCCACACCGGCATGGAGAGCCAGCGGCTGATCGACGTGTCGTTCATTCTGCTCGACGGCAAGCTCGTCACCGTGCGTTATGATGAGCCGCGTTCGTTCGTGATGTTCATGAGCCGCTCAACCAAGCCAGGTGGTTGCCGCCCGCAGGCCGAGGCGGTACTCGACGGGCTGGTTGAATCGATCGTTGACCGGGCAGCGGAAATCCTGGCTATGGCCGGAAAGGAAATCGACGCGTTGTCGCGGTCGATTTTCCAGAGCGAGCGCCGCTCGGCGCGGGGCGAAACCGGCTACCGCGCCGCATTGCGCGCCTTGGGGCGCAAGGCCGATGTGATCTCCAACGTGCGCGAGAGCATGGCTTCTATTGAGCGCCTGCTACTGTTCCTGTCGGCCAGCCTGCCACGTCCGCAGAAATCGAGCGGTTTTCAGGCCGAATGGCGCACGACGATCCGAGATGTGCAATCCATCGAGGAACATGCGGCATTTCTCTCCAACAAGATCCAGTTTCTGCTCGACGCCACACTCGGCCTCGTCAACATCGAACAGAACGACATCATCAAGTTGTTTTCGGTCGTTTCGGTGGTGTTCATGCCGCCGACGCTGATCGCCTCGGTGTACGGTATGAATTTCAAAAGTATGCCCGAACTGGAATGGGCGCTCGGCTATCCGCTGGCGGTGCTGATGATGATCCTCGCCGCCGTGTTACCGTATGTGTTCTTCCGCTGGAAGCGGTGGCTGTGACAGTCTGTAGATGCGGTAGATACGCGCAAGGGCTTGTCGCGATCTTGCAAACATTCGTTCTTTCGTGAAAATCACATCCTTCATTAAGGGTGTGACATTTTGCGGGCCGAGACGAAACAATCAGGTTGGATGCTGGCGATTGGTTCCGTCATTCCACCCAAAAGAAACCGGAAACAGCAGCGGGAATACGATAAAAATCTTTATCGGCTGCACCACCTCGTGGAAAATACTTTCCTGAAATTGAAGCAGTGGCAAGGCATTGCAACGCGCTACGCCAAGAATACTGCATCATTCCTCGCCGCCGTCTATATCAGACGTATCACAATATGGGCGTCAATCTATTGACGACAAAACCTCGTGCGGTCTGCGATTGCAAGAATTTGAGAGGTGCTTTGAAGCTTCACCGGCGGTGCGGCGGAGAGCGCTTTCCTTTTGCCCCTCCGCTATGGGGTGGCTTCGGTGGTAAAACGCCTGTTGCCAATGGAATCTCCCGGTCCGTTCCCGGCCCCATGTCATCGAGATCAGGCGTGCGCACCCGCGAAGTCATGCTGTCCTTCGGTGGCAGATTGGCTTTCGCACCGTAATTCCGCTCGCCTGCATAGCGGCCCGATGCCTCCTCGACATCGGCTTGGTCCGCCATCGGATCGTCGCCGATGGCAAGCTCGGTTGCCTGCAAACGGCGCAGTTCGTCGCGCAAACGCGCCGCTTCCTCGAATTCGAGGTTCCCGGCGGCCTCCATCATGCGCTTTTCGAGATCGGCCATCACCGCTTTGAGATTATGGCCGACAGTTGCCGCCGCCATTCCGGCATCGACCTGCACATGGTCGCGCTCGTAGACGCTGTCAAGGATATCGGCAATGTTCTTGCGAATGCTTTCCGGGGTGATGCCGTGTTCGGCGTTATAGGCCTGCTGTTTCTCGCGGCGGCGATTGGTCTCGCCGAGCGCCCGCTCCATCGAGCCGGTCATGCGGTCGGCGTAGAGAATCACCCGCCCGTCGACGTTGCGGGCGGCGCGACCGATAGTCTGGATCAGCGAGGTTTCGGAGCGCAGGAACCCTTCCTTGTCGGCGTCGAGGATAGCCACCAGCGCGCATTCGGGAATGTCCAATCCTTCGCGCAGCAGGTTGATGCCGACCAGCACGTCGAACGCGCCGAGGCGCAGATCGCGGATGATCTCGATGCGCTCGATGGTGTCGATATCGGAATGCATGTAGCGCACCCGCACGCCGTTCTCGTGCAGATACTCGGTCAAGTCCTCGGCCATGCGCTTGGTGAGGGTGGTGACGAGGGTGCGATAGCCCGCTTGTGCCACCTCGCGCACTTCGCCCAACAGATCGTCCACCTGGTTGCGGGCCGGGCGGATTTCCACCGGCGGATCGAGCAGGCCGGTCGGGCGGATCACCTGCTCGACGAACACGCCACCGCTGCGCTCTATCTCCCATTTGCCGGGGGTGGCCGAAACGTGGATCGATTGTGGGCGCATCGCATCCCATTCCTCAAAGCGCAATGGGCGGTTGTCCATGCAGGAGGGCAGGCGGAAGCCGTATTCGGCCAGCGTCGCCTTGCGCCGGAAGTCGCCGCGGTACATACCGCCGATCTGTGGAACGGTAACATGGCTCTCGTCAGTGAAGATCAGGGCGTTGTCGGGCAGGTATTCGAAGAGGGTCGGTGGTGGCTCGCCCGGCTTGCGCCCGGTGAGGTAGCGTGAATAATTCTCGATGCCGGCGCAGGAGCCGGTGGCCTCGATCATTTCGAGATCGAACACTGTGCGCTGTTCCAGCCGTTGTGCTTCCAGCAGGCGCCCCATGCGCTGCAATTCGGCGAGGCGCTGCCGGAGTTCGTCCTTGATGGATTTGACAGCCTGCGTCAGTGTCGGGCGCGGCGTCACGTAATGGCTGTTGGCGTAGACCTTGATGAATTCGAGATCGCCGGTCTTGTGGCCGGTGAGCGGATCGAACTCGGTGATGCTCTCCACCTCGTCGCCGAACAGCGAGATGCGCCAGGCCCGGTCCTCGAAGTGGGCTGGGAACAGATCGACGACATCGCCGCGCACCCGGAAGGTGCCGCGGGCGAAATCGTTCTGCACCCGCTTGTATTGCAGGGCGACGAAATCGGCCATCAACTGGCGCTGGTCTATCCGATCAGCTACCGAGAGGCCGAAGGTCATGGCGGTATAGGTTTCTACCGAACCGATGCCGTAGATGCAGGAGACGGACGCAACGATGATGGCGTCGTCGCGCTCCAGTAATGCGCGCGTTGCCGCATGGCGCATCCGGTCGATCTGTTCGTTGATCGAGGATTCCTTCTCGATATAGGTGTCGGAGCGCGGCACATAGGCTTCCGGCTGGTAGTAATCGTAATACGAAACGAAATACTCCACCGCGTTGTCCGGGAAGAAGCTCCTGAACTCGCCGTAAAGCTGTGCTGCCAAGGTCTTGTTGGGGGCAAGGATCAGCGCCGGGCGCTGTGTAGCCTCAATCACCTTGGCCATGGTGAAAGTTTTGCCCGATCCGGTGACGCCGAGCAGAACCTGATCGCGGTCCTGCCGCTGGATACCCTCAACCAGTTCGGCAATCGCCTGCGGTTGGTCGCCTGCGGGCTGGAAATCGGACACGATCCGGAAAGCGATGCCGCCTTCGGATTTTTCCGGGCGCGGTGGGCGGTGTGGTGTCCATAATTCGCCGTTTTTGAACAGGGGGTTGCCGTCGGTTAAAAGCCTAGACAGCGATTCGACGGTTGCCGAAACGCCGCCACCGCCGAAATCTTCTTTCGCCGGTTTTTTGCTCTTTCGCGGACCGGATGGCGTGTCGAGGGCGAACTTTTGTGCGAGCGCCGGATCGGTTTCGACGGGAACTGCGCTATCGAACGCCGCTTGTGGACGTTCCGAGAAGCCGCCTGCTCGTTCGCGATTGATCGCCGGGTTCAGTAACTCCGCCAGATGCGGCGCAAGTGGCTTGAGATCCGGTTTGGAAGCTTTGGCGCGGGAGGATTTGGGAGATTTGGCCATTTCATACCTTCGGTCCGGTCTGTATTATAGGTACGAAACGGGAACTGCGGAAGCCGCAAATAACGGAATGCAAATTCCTTTTCAGGTCTGTCTGCGACAATGCATGGAAAGAATGAAACAGAATCTTTCCTGATTTATTTGTTCGGCAATGTAGCCGATGCCGAGCGTTATCTCGCCAAACATTCCGCCCGGTTGGAAAGATTCGGCATCATCGGTATCGCCGCGCAGGTTCCGCCGTCGACGTGCTTCTGTCGCTAATCGACCGTACGCCGCTGGCATGAGACGAAGCAGGCTGCTTTTCGGTAACCCGGCTTCAGGGGCATCCAGAACGATCAGGCTGATTTGCGTCGTCCGAACAGCTTTGCAAGGGCGATGCCGAGGATGAGGCCGACCACCAGTGCGGCTACGGCGATGAAGTTCGTGTAATTCCGAGCCGCCGACAGATAGGCGTTATCGGTGAAATCGACGCCGTTATGGATGTGCAGGATCTTCCACTCGCCGTTCTCGTTGATCAGCGTTGTTGTCCAGCGGGTGTTAAAGCTCAGATTCTTGCCCTTATCCAGACGGTACTGCTCGAAGCCGGTGCCGCGCAGGACGGCGATCTTCCCGTCGTTGACCAGAGGCGCGGCATTTGGGATGATCTTGAATTGGACATTGCGGATGAACGGCTTTTTGCCGCCGAACCATTTTTCGCGAAAATCGGCGATGCTCTGACCCGGTGACAGCACGGTCTGATCGGACATCGTCACGGAGAAATTCTGCGCGAACAGGGAAGTCAGATCATCGAACCGCCCGTTGTTGATTGCTTCCTCGATACGGGAAGCCAGCGCCTGGAACGGCTCTGGGCCGGACGGGGCCTGCACCTGCGCGAATGTCGGCAGAGTTAGAGCGAGGCTGAAGAAGGCAACGAGACGCAACAGGAACAATCTCATGTCAGAATATGACCTTTCAGTCCGCGACGGGGCCGACGTTTTTCAGTCCGGACACGGTGTTTATGGCGGTGGTGAAACTTGCGGAGCCTGTGGGACTTAACAGATATGGCCGCACAGACATGGCTGCTTGTCCGATCAGGTCTAGCTGAAAGAACTGCGCCATTTCTTTGCGGTATCGCATTTTCCAACGGGGCTGGACGTATCCGGATCCTAATACCCGGCCTATCTGCGCAGCGGAAAAAATGCGGCAATAAAAGATGTGGTGATAAAAAATACAGTGATACAAGAACCATCGGAGCATTTTCCGGTCAGCCGGATTGCCTGCGGTTGCAGAGGGTTTTCCAATGATCAGGCTTGTCCGGTTTCTGACGATTGTGGGATTTCTTGTCGGACTGGCTACCGCTGGTCCGGTGCTGGCGGAATCGCAACCCGCAGGTCACACGACGGCACAAAAGGATTTGTCCGTCGGTATCGTCTCCTTCGGGCTGTCCAATGAGCATACGGTGTTCGAAAGCGAAGCGAGGGGGGCTGCCGCGGCGCTGGCGCAGTATTTCGACGTTTCCGCGCGTTCCGCTACGGTGCGCTACAATTCGCGACGGGCAGCGCGGGCGGATGTGAGAAGCCTGCGCGCTGAAATCCTGAAATTCAACAGGCGGAAGGGTGCGCCGCTCGATATTCTGGCGGTGGCGCTGACATCGCATGGCTCAAACCGCGGTATCGTCGTGCTGAACCGCCGCGCCTCCTACCTGATGTCTCCGCAATCCGTGGGGCGGGTGCTGAATGTCAGCACCGCCCGCTATCGGATCCTGATCGTTTCTGCATGTTATTCGGGCATCTTCGCCGATGCGCTTGCAGATGCGCGTACGCTGGTAATCACCGCGGCTTCGTCCGACCGCTCCTCGTTTGGATGTTCGAATGAACTGAAATGGACGTTTTTCGGCGATGCGTTCTTCAACGCTTCCCTGAAGCCCGGCATCGCATTGCCGGAAGTGTTCGACAGAGCCAGGAGCCTGATCGCCAAACGGGAGGAAAGTGAGGGGTATACGAGTTCGAACCCGCAGATCCGAGGTGGGGAAGAGGTGTTGCAGTTTCTGAGGACCCATCTGGCGAAGGAGCAGAAGGATAGTCATCCGGCAGGTTTGTCACTGCCGCGAACCGCCAATTGAGTTTTTGGCGGGCGGATTGTTTCGCCAGAATCCACGCGCGGCGCAGATTTTCCTTGCCTTTCCCGCAAAAAGTGGTTACGCGACTTTCGTCAGCTCTAGTTGCAGTGCAAGCTGCATGGTGAGAGTGGGCCCCGCCGGGTCCGCTCTTTTTTATTTTATGCCCCGTGAGGGGGAATGGGATGACCGAAAAACGCCTTATCGCCGAAACTGGTGTCGCCGCCCGCGTGGCATCGATCATCGAGCCGGTGCTCGGAGACCTCGGATTCCGTCTGGTACGGGTGCGTGTCACCGGCACCAATGGCTGTACCGTGCAGATCATGGCGGAGCGGCCCGATGGCACGATGACCATCGACGATTGCGAAGCCGTCAGCCATGCGGTGTCTCCGGCGCTCGAACTCGCCGATCCGATAGACCGCGCCTACCATCTGGAGGTTTCCTCTCCTGGCATGGACAGGCCATTGGTCCGGGCAAGCGATTTCTCGCAATGGGCCGGGCACGAGGCCAAGATCGAGATGGCCGTGCCGCAGGCCGGACGCAAACGATTTCGCGGCTTTCTGCGCGGTGTCGATGAGGGTTTCCTGTCCGTCGAGATTCCGGATGCGAAGGAGGACGCCGAACGTATCGTCCGCCTGCCGCTCATCGATATTGCCGAGGCGCATCTTGTTCTTACCGACGACCTGATCCGCGAGGCTTTACGCCGGGGTGTCGTGCCGCAGGAACAGGACGAAGACGTGGAAGTGAAAATGCAGCGAGAGCCGAATCGCGAGCCGGCGGCTCGCAAATCCCCGGGTGCGAAGGCTCCCGGTGAAGGTCAATCGTAACGGGAGGAGCGACGCCGATGGCAGTCAGCGCCAACAGACTTGAACTCTTGCAAATCGCCGATGCGGTAGCCCGTGAAAAGGTCATCGACCGGCAGATCGTCCTTGAGGCCATGGCCGATGCCATCGCCAAGGCGGCGCGCTCGCGCTATGGCGCGGAGACGGACGTTCATGCCGAGATCAACCCCAAGACCGGCGAACTGCGTCTGTCGCGGCATCTGCTCGTAGTCGATCAGGTCGAAAACGACGCCCGTGAATTGTCCCTGGTCGATGCCCGCAAACGCAACCCGGCGGCGCAAGTCGGCGATGCCATTTCCGAAACCCTGCCGCCGTTCGATTTCGGTCGCATCGCCGCGCAGTCGGCCAAGCAGGTGATCGTGCAGAAGGTGCGCGATGCAGAGCGCGACCGGCAGTATCAGGAATTCAAGGATCGTATCGGCGAAATCGTCAATGGCGCGGTCAAGAGAGTCGAATACGGCAACGTCATTGTTGATCTCGGGCGCGGCGAAGCGGTGGTGCGCCGCGACGAATTGATCCCGCGTGAAACCTTCCGCCCCGGGGATCGCATCCGCGCCCTTCTGTTCGACGTGCGCCGTGAAACGCGTGGGCCGCAGATCTTTCTTTCCCGTACCCATCCGCAATTCATGGCCAAGCTATTCGGTCAGGAAGTGCCGGAAATCTACGACAATATCGTTGAGGTGAAGGCGGTGGCACGCGACCCCGGTTCGCGGGCCAAGATCGCCGTGACCTCGCGCGATTCCTCCATCGATCCGGTCGGGGCCTGCGTCGGTATGCGCGGCTCGCGCGTGCAGGCGGTGGTCGGCGAATTGCAGGGCGAAAAGATCGACATCATTCCGTGGTCGCCGGACGACGCGACCTTCATCGTCAACGCCCTGCAACCGGCGGAAGTGGTGAAGGTGGTGCTGGACGAGGATTCCGAGCGCATCGAGGTGGTGGTGCCGGACGACCAGTTGTCGCTCGCCATCGGGCGGCGCGGTCAGAACGTGCGCCTTGCCTCGCAGCTTACCGGCTGGGATATCGACATTCTCACGGAAGCCGAGGAATCGGAGCGGCGACAGAAGGAATTCTCCGGACGTACCGAAACCTTCATGCAGGCACTCGATGTCGACGAGGTCGTCGGCCAGTTGCTCGCCACCGAAGGTTTCCGCAATGTCGAAGAGATCGCCTACGTCGATCTGCCGGAGCTGGCCTCCATCGAGGGCTTCGACGATGATGTGGCCAACGAAATACAGACCCGTGCGCGCGATTATCTCGCCCGCATCGAGGCCGAGCAGGATGCCCGCCGCCGTGAACTCGGTGTCGAGGACGACCTGACGGAGATCGACGGGGTGACGATGGCGATGCTGGTTGCGTTCGGTGAGAACGACGTGAAGACGGTCGAGGATCTTGCCGGCTGCGCCACCGATGATCTCGTCGGCTGGACCGAGGGTCGGGGACCGGAGGCCGTGCGACATGATGGTTATCTCGATGGATTCGACCTGTCACGCGCCGAGGCCGAAGGCATGATCATGGCCGCTCGCCTCAAGGCGGGCTGGATTGATGAATTGCCGGCTCCGCAGGAGACTGACGAAGAATCCGTTGCGGATGAGGCGCAAGCCTGATCGCTAGGATATGATAAGGACTGGATGGGTTTGAAGCGCGACTCCGAACGCACTTGCATCGTTACCCGGACGGCCTGTCCGGCGGCGGAGTTGATTCGGTTCGCACTGTCGCCATCCGGCGAGGTGACCTTCGATCTCAAGGGCAAGTTGCCGGGCCGGGGCGTCTGGGTCGGCAACCGGGCGTCCCTTGTTCGGGAGGCATTGAAACGCAAGGCTTTTTTGCGAGCGTTCAAATGCCAGGCGATGGTGCCGGAGACCCTCGTGTCCGACATTGACGCCGCCCTTCTGAAAGATCTGCGTCAGGCTTTGTCCTTGGCCAATAAAGCGGGTAATGTGATCAGCGGGTTCGCCAAAGTGGAGTCTGCGGTCGCTACAAAGGATATTGCGGCTCTCCTGCACGCCCGCGAAGCGGCGGAAGATGGCCGCAGAAAACTTGCCGGAGCGTTGCTGAAACGCTTCGGCACAGAAAAAATGTCGATTCCGGTCATCGGTGTGTTGGCAACCGATGAATTGGATTTGGCGTTAGGCCGGTCTCATGTGATACATGCTGCTTTGATCGCAGGGGCCGGAAGCGACGGTTTTCTCAGGTGTTGGCGTCGGCTTCGCGATTATCGCGACGACGACGGCGGCGAAGAAGCGGGCATTCTGCCGGAGGGGGGCTCCGGCAATGCCTGCGAGTTGGCTATTAACCCGCAGGATCTTGAAGCGGATGGATGATACGAAGAACCAGGGCGACAAGACATTGCATGTGTCGCCCAAGACGTTGACTTTGAAGCGCCCGGTCGAGCAGGGCGTCGTGCGCCAGAGCTTCTCGCATGGCCGGAGCAAGGCCGTGGTGGTGGAGACGGTAAAACGTCGTGTCATCGGCCCTGGTGGCGCCGTTCAGGGAAGCGCGCAGGGAACGCCTTCGCAAGGCGCGCCAGCCGTTGCGCCTGTCAAGGAAAGCGCACCCGCCGCACCTGGCGGCTTCAAGCCGAAGACACCCTCGCAGTCACGGGGAAAGCCTGGCGCAGGGGCGCAACGCTCCGGCGTGGTGTTGCGCGAATTGTCCGATCAGGAACGGGATGCCCGGCTGAACGCCCTTGTCGATGCCAAGCGCCGCGAGGAAGACGATCGCCGTTTCCAGGAAGAGGAAGCCAGACGCCGTATTGAGCGCGAGGCTGCCGAGCGTGCGGAGCGCGAAGCTAGCGAAGCGCGTATGCGTGAAGAGGAAGAGCGCCGTCGTCACGACGAAGAACAGAAGCGCAAGGCCGCCGAAGAAGCACGGCGCAGGTTGGGCGAATCGGCCCCGGCAGCTCCGGCAGTGGAACCCGTTGCCGCCACTAAACCGGCCCCCGCTCAGCATCCGGCTCGCCAGGAGCCGCAATCGCGGTTGCATGCGGGCCAACAACAACCGCGCCCCACTCCGCGTCCCGCCCATCCCGGTAGCAAGTCATTCGACGGTCGCAAGCCGCCGAGCCTGAATCACATGGCGCGGCCTGCTCCGATCGCCGCCGAGCCGGAAGTGGCGAAACCGACTGCGAAGAAGTCGCTGGCTGTGAAGCCGACGGCGAAGGCGGTTACCGATATTACCGATACGATGCTGGAGGACGGTGGTGCCAAGGTCGGTCCCCGCAGGCCGACCCTCGCCATCAAGGCACCTGCCGTGCCAAAGGTGCCGAAATCGGCAGGCGGCGACGAACGCCGTCGTGGACGTCTCACCGTTACCAAGGCCACCGAGGACGAGGAGGAACGGACCCGCTCCGTCGCTGCGTTCCGCCGCCGCCAGCAGCGTCTGGCCGGTCATCGGCAGGTGGAGCAGAAGGAAAAGATCTCCCGCGAAGTGGTCATTCCCGAGACGATCACCATTCAGGAACTCGCCAACCGCATGGCGGAGCGTGGAGTCGACGTCATCAAGTTCCTGATGAAACAGGGCGAAATGCACAAGATCACCGACGTGATCGACGCCGACACGGCGCAACTGGTGGCAGAGGAACTCGGCCATACGGTGAAGCGTGTGGCCGAATCCGATGTCGAGGAAGGTCTGTTCGATACCCCGGACGTGGGCGAAAATCTGCAATTGCGTCCGCCGGTCATCACCATCATGGGCCATGTCGATCACGGCAAGACCTCGCTGCTCGATGCTCTGCGCAAGACCAATGTGGTTTCGGGCGAGGCCGGCGGCATCACCCAGCATATCGGCGCTTACCAGATCGTGTCGCCACTCGGCGGCAAGGTGACGTTTATCGATACCCCCGGCCACGCCGCCTTCACCGCCATGCGCGCCCGTGGCGCGAAGGTGACGGATATCGTCGTGTTGGTCGTGGCTGCGGATGACGGCGTCATGCCGCAGACTGTGGAAGCGATCCATCACGCCAAGGCGGCCAATGTGCCGTTGATCGTCGCCATCAATAAGATCGACAAGCCGGATGCCAATCCGCAGCGGGTGCGTTCCGAACTGCTCAATCATGAAATCGTCGTCGAATCGCTCGGCGGCGATACGCTTGAGTTCGAGGTTTCGGCCAAAACCGGCGAGGGTCTCGATGAGTTGCTCGAAGGCTTGCAGTTGCAGGCCGAAGTGTTGCAACTCACCGCCAATCCCGACCGCCCGGCAGAGGGCACAGTCATTGAGGCTAAGCTCGATCGCGGTCGTGGTCCGGTCGCCACGGTACTGGTGCAGCGCGGCACTCTGAAAACGGGTGATATTGTCGTTGCAGGATCTGAGTGGGGCCGTGTGCGTGCGCTCATTAACGATACCGGTGCTGCCGTACAAAATGCCGGCCCGTCGGTTCCGGTCGAGGTGCTGGGTTTCAACGGCACGCCGGAAGCGGGCGATCGCGTCGCTGTGGTCGAATCGGAAGCCCGTGCCCGTGAAATCGCCGATTATCGCACCCGCCAGCGCCGTGAGCGTCAGGCAGTGCGCGGCTCGTCCGCCGGACGCTCCCTCGCCGACATGATGCGCGAGATGAAGGAGAATGTCGGACGCAAGGAATTCCCGCTCGTCATCAAGGGCGACGTGCAGGGGTCCGTGGAAGCCATCGTCGCCGCCCTGGAGAAAATCGGCAACGACGAGGTCGCGGCGCGGGTGCTGTATTCTGGAGTCGGCGGCATTGCCGCATCTGACATTACGCTGGCGGAAGCCTCGAACGCCGCTGTCATCGGCTTCAATGTGCGCGCCCACAAGGAAGCGCGGGAAATGGCCGCCCAGGCAGGCATCGAAATCCGCTACTACAACATTATCTATGATCTGATCGATGATGTGAAAGCGGCGATGTCCGGTCTCCTCGCGCCGACACTGCGCGAGGAGCGGCTTGGTGAAGCGCAGATTCTCGAAGTGTTCAGCGTCACTAAGGTCGGCAAGGTGGCGGGCTGCCGGGTTGTCGATGGCGTGGTGCAGCGCGGCGCTCATGTCCGGCTCATCCGCGACAATGTGGTCATTCACGAAGGCAAGCTCAGCCAACTCAAACGCTTCAAGGACGATGCGCGCGAAGTGGCATCGGGCCAGGAATGCGGCATGGCGTTCGAGAATTATCAGGATATGCGTACTGGCGACATGATCGAATGCTACCGTGTTGAGGAAGTCCGGCGCTCGCTCTGATTCTTTGATCGAGAGCCGGGTGTCGTCCGCGTCGCAGCAGGTTATCCCGCAGGCTCCCCGCGCCGCAGGCGAAGGGGGCGGTGTCGTTGCTCGGGAAGCGTCCGGTTCCGGGGTTTTTAGTGTCGGCTATCGTGCGGGAATGCAGGATTTTCTCGCTCTGCGGCAGGCCTTGCAACAGACGGGGCGTTTTGGCCCCTTCACCCGCTTCGTGAAGTTTCTCGCCCTGCCGCTCATTGCCCTTGGCCTGTTTTTTCTGGCGTATCCCTGGGTTTCCGGGGAACCGGCGGGGCTGGGTGGGATTGCGGCCTATGCCGATCCGCAGATGTATCGCAATGCGTTTGCGGTGCTTGCCGGATACCGGCGTTTGCTCATCGTGGCGCTGCTCGTTTATGCCATCCTCGGGTTCACGTATTTTCTCGCGCTGTCCTGGGCCGTCTGGCGCGATGCCGGTGAGGAAGCGACGATGATCATGACCCTGGACGGCGAGGGGGTGGAAAGCGTGTTTGAGAAAACCGTCAGCCGCACACAGTGGCGGGAAATCGCTCATGTGCGAGTGAGCGATACCCATCTGTTTCTGCTCATTGGGCGCCATGCCGGTTATGTGCTGCCGCGCCGGGCCGTGAAAACCGATGCCGATTTCGCTGCCATGACTGATTTCGCGGCAATGCATTGGACTGCAAGTCGCTCCTGAACGGTTTTCAGCGGTGGCAAAGCCAGTGCCGCGTCGTTATAGGAAGGAGCCGTTTTCATTACTTGATGGATACGGTCGGACACATCTTCGTTTGCAAGGAGCGCCGTCATGGCGGAGCGTTTCAAATCCACCGGCCCATCGCAGCGCCAGCAGCGCGTCGGCGAACTGATCCGCCATGCCCTGGCGGAGATTTTTGCCCGTGGCGAGATACATGACGAGATGCTGGCCGGGCTGTCGCCGGTGTTTCCGGAGGTCAAGCTGTCGCCGGATCTGAAGCTTGCCACCATCTTCGTTGCACCGCTCACCGCCGCAGCCGGGGAACCCATGGAAGACAAGGCGCTGATCGCCGCCCTGGTACGCAATCGCAAGACGTTACGCCACCTCGTGGCGGAGCGGATTAACCTGCGCTATGCGCCGGATTTGCGGTTCCGTCGCGATGATACGTTCGAGGAAGCGCAGCGGATTGAGGAATTGCTGCGTTCCGACAAGGTGCGGCGCGATCTCGGGCCGGTCGATCCGCCGGATGAGGACGACGATTGATCCGGGGCTTTTCCGGAACGTTTTTTCAGTCTAACGCCTTTTTACAGCATTCACTAACCTTCAAGGACTGGCCATGACCGACGCCCCCCCACGGGAACGCCCGAAAAAACGCGACGTGCATGGCTGGATCGTTCTTGACAAAGGTGTCGGCATGACGTCGACGCATGCGGTGGCTGTCATCAAGCGCACCTTGCACGCAAAAAAGGTGGGTCACGCCGGAACCCTCGACCCGCTCGCATCCGGCATCCTGCCCATTGCCCTCGGGGAGGCGACCAAGACCGTACCGTTCATCATGGACGGGCAGAAATCCTATGTATTCACGGTGGAATGGGGCTTCGAGACCGATACTGACGATTCGGAAGGGCGTGTCGTTGTCGAGAGTGGTAAAAACCCCGAGCGCGAGGCCATAGAAAGTCTGCTGCCACGCTTCATCGGCGCTGTTGAGCAGGTGCCGCCACGCTTCTCGGCGATCAAGATTCAGGGCGAGCGCGCCTACGATCTCGCTCGCGACGGCGAGGTGGTGGAGTTGCAGCCGCGCATCGTCGAGATTGATCGACTTGTGGTGCTGCATCACCTCGGTAACCGCACGGTGTTCGAGGCCGATTGCGGCAAAGGCACCTATGTGCGGGCGATTGCCCGCGATCTCGGTCGGGCGCTCGGTTGTTACGGTCATATCGCTGCCCTGCGCCGCACCCGCGTTGGACCGTTCAGCGAAGATAACGCGGTAACGCTTGCTGACCTCGAAACCGATCCGCGTGCGCTGAGGCCGGTGGAGACGGCGCTCGCCGACCTGCCGAGTCTTGCCGTCAGCCGCGATATGGCCGGGCGGCTGATGCGTGGACAATCTGCAATCCTGCGCGGTCGTGACGCCCCGCTTTCAGGCGCGGCCTACGCCACCTGCAACGGTACATTGGTAGCGGTAGGGGAAATCGAGAGGGGCGAATTCGTGCCGCACCGGGTGTTCAATCTCGGAGTGTGATGTTCAGATGTACTTCCATCGGGTCATGGATATAACATGAGGTCGAAGTTTATAGTCAGCATAATAGTATGGTTTGTTTTCTTGTATGTTGTATTTATAAGTTTTACATATAATTTTAATAGTAATAATTTTAATAGTAATAATTTTAATTATACGCAAAGATTGCTAGAGCCAAGTTCAGATCATATATTTGGGACGGATCGTTTTGGAAAAGATGTATTTTTATTGTTAATTGAAGGCGCAAAATATAGCGTTATTCCGGCATTTTTCTCAGCAGTCGCTGCCCTTGTCATCGGCTGGCCCCTGGGGATGATCGCCCGGACCTCGCCGCTCGGGTTCGGCGGGGCGTTGAAAATCCTTAACTATTGTCTTTTCATTTATCCGCCGCTTTTTCTGAAGCCGCTTTGGTCAAATCGTGTTCTGGCTTCGCTTTGTATTGCAACCACGCCAATTCCGGTGGGCTTCCTGTTCCTGCCGCTGATGATGAGCCTGAAATTGACCGGCCCGATCTGGGGAAGCCTTATCGCTGGCCTGATGCTGGCCCCTATCGTTGCGATAGCCCTTCAGGGGGGAGACAGCCTGGATTTTGAACCGGACGAGCGTTCAGGTTCGTTCAGTTGGTACGGAAGAAGCGACCTACTTCAGCTTGGCAGGATAGCAACCTCTGTCTATTTCTGGGCCATTCTGCTCCTGCCGCGTCTGGACTTTGTGGGCATGGGTATACCGCCGGGCATGCCAAGTTGGGCTGCGATGCTGCGGGATTCCGCCTTCTATGATTTGCAGTCGTTCAGCTACATCCGGGTCGCCTTTTCCTTGAGCGGGTTTCTGCTGACGATGCTGGCCGCGTTTCTCCTCGGTGACTATCTTGTATCCTTCATCCGGCGTCGGAACGGGCAGCAAATCGTTGCTGCATTTTAGGATCATGATTTTACAGTCGATTTGATCCTTGGGAACAGTGCTCTTATCCGGTTAAGATTTGCAGATAATGCGAATCGCTATATGCGTTCTGGTTGCGCTTGAGTGACTGCCGCCAACGTGGCAGATCGGCATGTTACATTGCCACACTGCGCACTGTCCCTCCGGCGAGGGGGCCGGAGGGACAGGTAGGGCGCGTCGGGATCAATCGAACAGATCTGTCCGGATTTTTCCCTGCGCCAACCAGGCTTCGATCATGCCTTGCGCGGCCTCGTCGTTCATTCCGGTGTGAGCGGCGAGAATGGTGCGCAATGTCGCGCTGACAGTATCGAGCATGGCCTTGCGTCCGCAGAGATACAGCACGCCATTCTCGTCCATAAGCCATTGCTTCACATCGCGCCCGTTCTCGATCAGGAGGCGATCTATGCGGGCGGCATTCTCTGCGTCACGAGAGAAGGCTGCATCGAAACGGTGCAGGGCTCCGCTCTCAAGCCAGTGTCCGATCCGCTCGCGATGCAGGAAGTCGCATACCTTGCGCCGGTTGCCGAACAGCAACCAGACCGGCCCGGCATTCTGCAAACTCGCACGTTCCTCAATGAAGCCGGGGAACGGAGCAATGCCGCAACCGGCACCGATCAGAATGACGGGCGTTGTTGTGGAATCCGGCGGATTGAAGCCGGGATTGCGTCGGATCTGGGCATCTATCCGCCCGCCGATGGCAAGCTCCCGGCACAGGAAGGTCGACATCCGCCCGTCGCGGACAATTCCTGCTTCATCAGTCCAGGTATGGCGTGTGACGGTCAGTTCTATCCGGCGCGGATCAATAAGGCTTGACGAGCCGATTGAGTAGCTGCGCGGGCGTGGGTCGTTCTTCGGAGCGACGAGCAGGAGGTCGCCGGGGCGGAAGGCCAGATCCTGTGTCGCCGTAAGAACGATGCTCCAGGTTTCGTTGGTGTCCTGCCCGTCCGCATGAGCATCGGGGGAGTCGAGCCGCACGCATTCGCAGAGAAACAGGGTGGTGGCGATGCTGTCGGCGGTATCGATCTCGGGAGCTTCCACCGCTTCCGTTCCGAGATCGCAGGCAAGGGATTCAAGCCAGCGTCGCCAGACCGGTTTCGGGTCGCCGTCCGCCTTCGTGAATTCGATGGCCTCGGTTGCGCCCGCCTGTAACATTGCTTGTCGCAGGGAATAGCCGCCGCCGCAGAAATTCTCGTATCGCGAATCGCCTAAGGCAAACAGGCTGACACGCGTGCCATTTAAAGCACCGGGGCGCAATGCGCGGACGAAAGGACGCGCCTGATCCGGCAGATCACCGTCGCCGGTTGTCGAAACGAAAACCAGATTTTCCTTGAACCCGGCCATCATCGGCGGATTCAGGGCAGCCAGTGCGGCAACCGAAACAGATTTGCCCGCCGAGCGCATGGCCTGAGCCGTGGCTTCGGCGAGCTTAGCTGCCGTACCGGTCTGGCTGGCATAGGAAACCAGAATACCGCTTCCACCAGAGGAAATAGCGGAGCGACGCGACAGGCGCGCCCGCCTGAACCACGAGAGGAAGCCGGTCAATGATAGGATGAAGAGAACGATGGCCCCGGTAAGGTTTAACAAGCCCGACCACATCCCGGCCCATATGCCTTCATGGATCTGCTTGAAAATGCCATGGGAAG
Organism: Microvirga sp.; assembly: GCA_031547465.1. Taxonomy (GTDB): domain Bacteria; phylum Pseudomonadota; class Alphaproteobacteria; order Rhizobiales; family Beijerinckiaceae; genus Hohaiivirga. The sequence continues at coordinate 18,342 of JAVBRX010000137.1, forward strand.
GTGCCGGGCCGACACCATTGCGCGATACCTGAAAGGTGCCGCCTTCCGGTCCGGCCACCTGAACAAACGTCGTCCCTTTCCGCTGCCGCACCATCGTGATGCCGTTCAGATCGATGGTTCCGGCGGCCTGGGTCACTGCATTTGACAGGGAGAGAGGAGGCTGTAGATTTTTCGGACCCTCGGGCTTTCCGACATCGAACAGAAGGCCGCTCAACGGTATGATGATTAGGGCCGGAAGCAGGAAAAAGCCGAGCACGGTGTGCCAACCCATCATCGTGTTGCGAAACCGCGGCCAGGCAAGGAACAGACCGGCGATCATGATGCCGATCATGAAATAAGAGGCAATCTCGGAAATATCGTCGATGCCGGTGAACAGGCTGATATGCGCCTGCTTGGCGACCTCGAACAGACCGAAGGATGAAGCAGGTTTATCCGCAACCGCTTCACCGCTGACGATGTTGAAAGTACCCGGGGACTGTCCGCCTTTGATTGTCACCGTCATCCCGTCGGTGGAAACCATGGCCATGATTGCGCGGCCATCGGAATCGAGAGCGGAGAGGCGTTGAGCGAGTAATTGCGGATTGAAATTCTGTCGCTGTTCCATCACCGCCTGTTGTGACAGCTCAGCGGAAATCGGTTTGAATGCGAGAATAGCACCGGAGACGAGAATAACCGCGAAGACGGGAAAGAGGATCAGTCCGATCCAGCGATGGGCCTGCATGAGGGCGGTTTTGAAGCCTTTTTTCAGGGATGGGGCAGCGGGCATCTTGGTTCTCCCGAGAGTTTTCATTCGGGGAACATCTGTCATGCCCATGTCTCACAAGTTTGTCGGCTAATCGTTTGTTTGCAACGTTTCGTCGCAGAATGCCCGTTTGATACAGCTGGTTACAAAATGCAGTTCTGTACCGCCGCTCTGACATGTTGCCGTAGATGGTTGCATGTTTCCGCTGCTTGATATGTGGCGGCGGGCGATTTCCGCCGAAGTGGCACCGGTTCGGCGCAAGAAAGTGCGGTAAATAAAGGAAAGTTAGAGCGTGATCCGATGCAATTTGATCGGATCGCGCTCTAAAAGCGTCGCGCGGAGGCAGCTATGAATAATAGCTCAATAAGTCAGCCTGCTCTCGACAGGCAAAAGCAAAATACCCGGATCATGCTGGGTGCTGCATAGGTTTCCTGATGGGGGAGCTTGCCAACCCTGCCTTGCCGCTGTTGACCTCCCTGTTCGCCAGTAAGGAAGCCGTTGCAACCGCAGGCGGTGTTACAGGCTGCATTTTCCAGTTGGGGGCTGTTATCGGCCCATGGGTTGCTGGTTTGTCGATCGATTGGACCCTTGGTTACGGTTTGACATGGCTGCTTCTGGCCGTGGCTCCGCTGGTCGGCTGTCTGTGTCTGAGCTCGCTCTATGGCCGTAGAACCGAGACCGCGGCGCAATAAAACGGGTAATATCGGACAGGTTTCGTGAATGAAGGAATTTCTCGGGCGCATCGGGTCCTGGCCATGAGAACCGTGTTCTGACGCAATGCCAGACACGCTCCCGCAGAAGACTGCTGAAGCGTATCTGCAATTCGAAGTCGCAGATGGTCGGTAGTACCCTTTCGGTTGCGGCAATTCGCAAGCCGTGCGTGCGAAAATCGCTCAAGATGCCATGCTTTTACGATCAATCAATGTTTCGGCATCGCGTTGATCCGCCTTGCGGAGGCTTTTTATAGAGGCTATGAGAATGAACGTTCATTCTCATAGCCTCGCAAGCCCGACGTAACATGCCCGTTTCTACCAGAAATGAATCCGCCAGCGTTTCCGAACGAAAGCAGCGCATCCTCGATGGGGCGCGACGCTGTTTCGTGCGTTCCGGATTCCATGCTGCGACAATGCAGGATGTGGCGACGGAATCGGGGATGAGCCCCGGTAACCTCTACCGTTATTTCGCCTCGAAGGAAGATCTCGTGGTCGGTCTGGTGGGGCGGGATCGGGAGAGAGTGCTGAAACGTACCGTCGAGGTGTGTCAGGCCGAGGATTTTCCGGCGGCGTTGGAGGGGTTTCTCGTATCCCTGATTGAAGAGAACGAAGATATAGACCTCTCGCTGTCGCTGGAAATCGGTGCCGAAGCGCGGCGTAACCCGGTTTTGGCGAAGGTTCTGCGCCAGTTCGATTGTGAGACCGAGGAGGCGATGCTGCAATTACTGCATCGCCTGCAGGCGACGGGGGCCATCGCGACCAGCGCCGGGCCGGTCGATGTGCTGAAACTGGTTTCGACCCTTGTGCAGGGCCTGTGCGTGCGCCGGTCGGTCGAGGCCGATTTCGATGTCGGACGGGAAGTCCGCCGCACCATGGCGGTCATCCGCGCCGCCATGACC
>JAVBRX010000071.1:0-6202 GCA_031547465.1 Microvirga sp.
AAGAGAGCGCGCCAAGCCATCCGCCAACAAGAGGCGCATTTATTGTTCCTGCCGCCATACAGCCCCGATCTCAATCCAATTGAACAGCTCTTCGCAAAACTCAAGGAACTGGCACGGCAGGCGCAACCCAGAACTGTCGAACGAACATAGCGAAAGGTCGGCGAAATAATCGATATTATCTCACCGACCGAATGCCAAAACTATCTCAAGAACTCAGGTTATGGTTCCGTATGAAAACAGTATGCTCTAAAGATACAACTCCTGTTGCAAAGTCAGAATCGAATAAACTTCTGTGATACCGTCGAGGGTGAGTCCCGTGAGGCTTGCGAGGCCGCGATAAAAGGGGTGGCAGGAGTGTTTGGTCAGGAGTTCGAGATAGCGTCCGCTCCAAGAGAGGATATGACCGCTCATGAGTTCCTTAAGGGCGTCGTCCCGCCCATCGGCGATGAAGCCAGCAGCAACCCACAGGAGGAGACCTATATGATCCTCCGGCTCATTTAGGCTGCCTTCGAGCGAGACACCCTGCAACGCGAGGAAGTGGCGCAGCACCAAGGTTGAATCGCCGAAGATGACATTTTCCTTGTCGAGATAGACCGACCCCCAAGGTGGGGCTTCAAAGTGATGCGGTCCGATGAAAAGTTCCTGCCACGCCTCAACGAGACGGGCGGGGGTAGTATCCTCCGTCATCAGCGCCTGTACTGCATCCAGTTGGCTTTCACTGCCAAACGGCCATTCCACCTTCAGAGACTCGCCGCCCAGAAGGGTGAAGAACGGGGCTAATGTCGGATCGTCCGGCGCTTTGTGGAGCAGGCTGCCCAGGAGCCGCAGGCACGCCGCGATCTGCTCACGCTCTGGAGCGGACAGGTCGAGTTGTCTTTCGCTCAAAAGGAATCTCCTTCGGCAGGGAAGAGCGGACCGGAGAACCCGGCCCCGCCCAATCCGTCATACGACCCCTGTCGTCATGTGCAACCCGTAGAAGACGCCGCGACCGACGATTTCTCCGACGAGAACCAGCACGAAGCTGGTCAGAGCCAACGGTAGAGCGCTCGCTCCTCTGATAGTCTGCCAGACCATCAGCCCGACAGCGAGGCTGAGCAGCAGAAAACGCAGTGCCATCAGTCTGCCCAGGTTCTCCACCAAACGTCCAGCCTGATGCACTGAAGTGTTGATCTCCGGCAGCATCGCGATCAACATAATCGTCACGATGACTGCAGCGATGAAAGCCAACACAGCGATACCCGTCAGCGCCTTGGTGTGGCAAACCTCAACCGAGTTTGCGAATCCGAGAAGCACCTTCATCAGCGCCGCTCCGCCGAGAAGCGCCGTTACCGCGAAAGCGAGCGGCGTCAGCGGCGTGTTCCAGGTCGGCAGTGTCGGCATGAGATAGAAGGCGGTCATGTTCCACAGGAACGCTGCGCTCAGCGCCAGCCCGAGCACGTAGAGTCCCTTGCGCAGCGCCTCGCTTGCTGGTTTCAGTGCAAGAAGCCACGCGCAGCCACCGCAGGCCATGAACAACATCCCGAACAGCACCTCATTCGACAACGGGGTCTGCCCGACACGAGACAAGACATTGAGCGCCCGCATTGGAGAACCAAGGTGCGCAGATGAACACAGGAACGCCATCCCCATTACAACCCAAATGAGTAGCATCGCCCGCTCCAGACGAAGCTTTGTCTCCGGCAACGCCCGCCCTATGAGCAGGAAGATCACCGCAAACCAGTACGCCCCTACCGCGCTCTGCGCCAGGACGGTGAAAAGCATCAACGGCCATTCATTCCAGCCCATCTCACACCTCCTTTGGATTCGCGAGGAAACCGCTGCGGTCCCCGACGGGACGCGACTTGCGGTTCGGTTTGATGACGATGTTCGGTTTCGTGTGCGTATCCGGCGGCAGGGGCGCAATCGCCGCCAGCGTGCCGTGTTTCTGCCGGAGGGTTTCAATCGGCCCGAAGTCGAGTGCCCGCAACGGACAGGCTTCGACGCAGACCGGCTTCTTATCCTCGGCTACCCGACTGTAGCAGCCGTCGCACTTCGTCATGTGTCCCTTGATGACGCTATATTGCGGAGCACCGTACGGGCAAGCCATCGCACACGATTTGCAGCCGATGCAGACCGCCTCGTTAACGGCCACGAACCCGTCCTCGCGCTTATGCATTGCGCCCGTCGGGCACACCTTCGTGCATATCGGATCCGAGCAATGGTTACACGAGATCGACGTGTAATAACTGAACACGTCCTGCCGCCAAGTGCCGTTACTATCGGGGATCCAATCACCGCCCGTGTATTCGTAAACCCGCCGGAAATTGATCTCCACCGGCAGATCTTTGTAATCTTTACATGCCATCATGCACGTCTTGCAGCCGGTGCAGCGGGATGCGTCGATAAAAAAGCCGAATTGTTTCATCGTCTTCTCCTCACACCTTCTGGACGTCGACAAGATTAGTGTGCTGCGGATTTCCCTTTGCCAACGGCGAAGGGCGCTGCGTCGTAAGCACATTAATGCTGCCTGCCTGATCGATCTTCCTGCCGTCAGGGGTATACCAAGCGCCTTCGCCAAGGGCGACAACACCAGGCATGATGCGTGGCGTCACCTTGGCTTCGATGTGCGTCTCACCCCGTTCGTTAAAGATTCGGATACGATCGCCGTTCTTGATGCCGCGCGGTTTGGCGTCGATCGGGTTGATCCACAATTCCTGACGCGACGCAGCCTTCAGGATGTCGACGTTGCCGTAGGTGGAATGCGTCCGCGCCTTGCAATGGTAGCCGATCAATTGTAGAGGAAATTTTTCTCTCTTTGGATCATCCCAACCGTCGAAAGTAGCGGCATATATCGGTAGCGGGTGGATCACCTCGTCCGGCTTCAACTCCCAAGTCGCGGCGATCTGGGCGAGCCTTTCCGAATAAAGCTCGATCTTGCCTGACGGTGTCGGAAGCGGATTGGCCACCGGGTCGTCGCGGAAGGCTTTGTAGGCAATGAAATGTCCGTTCGGATCCTTACGCTTATAAATGCCCATAGCCCTGAAATCTTCGAAGGTCGGCAGAGCGGCGTCCTTTTGCCGGGTCTGCTCGTACAGGAAGCGTAACCACTCTTCTTCCGTCCGTCCTTCGGTGAATTTCTGCTCAATTCCGAGGCGTTGGGCGATTCCCTTGCACATATCGAACAATGTGCGGCATTCGAACGGCGGCTTGACCACTTGATCGGTGAAAATGATGTAATTCATGTTCCCGGCAGACGCGTCCATGCAGAAATCTGCCTGCTCGGCAGACGTCACGTCCGGCAACAGGATGTCGGCGTATTTGGCGCTGGGCGTCATATGGTTCTCAATGACGACGATCACTTCGCATTTCGTGTCGTCTTCGAGAATCTGGTGTGTCTTGTTGATGTCGGAATGCTGATTGATCAACGTATTTCCAGCGTAGTTCCAAAGGAACTTGATCGGAGCTTTCAGTTTCTCGACCCCACGCACCCCGTCACGCGTCGCCGTCATTTCCGGACCGCGCATGATGGCGTCCGTCCAGAGAAAGAACGAAATCGTGTCTTTGACCGGATTGGTCAGCGTCGGAAACCGCACGAATGGAATCGAATAGGTTCCTTCACGCCCGCCCGTATTGCCGCCGCTGATGCCGACATTGCCGCTCATGCAGGCGAGGATGGGAACAGCCCGTGCCGTCAATTCGCCGTTGGCTTGGCGTTGCGGCCCCCAGCCCTGAGTGATGTAGCAAGGTTTGGTGGTGCCGATCTCGCGGGCGAGCTTGACGATGCGGTCAACGGGAATGCCGGTGATCGGCGCCGCCCATTGCGGCGTCTTGGCGACGCCGTCAGGTCCCTGGCCGAGCACATAAGCCTTGTAATGGCCATTCTTCGGCGCACTTTCTGGCAGTGTTTTCTCGTCGTAGCCGACGCAATACTTATCAAGGAATTCCTGATCCACCATGTTTTCGGTGATCAGCACATGGGCAATGGCCGCGATGAGCGCCGCATCCGTGCCGGGCCGGATCGGAATCCATTCATCCTCCCGCCCACAAGCCGTATCGTTATAACGCGGATCGATCATGATCATCCGCGCCTTAGAGCGTTCCATCGCCTCCGCCAGATGATAGACCACGCCGCCGCCACTCATGCGGTTCTCCGCCGGATTATTGGCGAAGCTGACGACAAGTTTTGAATTGGCAATGTCGGAGATGCTATTACCGAGCCCGCCGCCGTATGTGTAGCTCAGGCCGGTAGTGATCTGCGCTGTACTATAGGTATTATAATGGTTGAGATAGCCGCCGTAGCAGTTCATCAGTCGCGCCACGAGGGACGTGCCGGGCGGCCAGGAGCGAGCCAGGGTGCCGCCGAGGGTGCCGGTGGCGTAATGAATATAGACGGCTTCATTGCCGTATTTCTCGATGACACGTTTCAGATTATCGGCGATGTAAGTAAAGGCTTCGTCCCAGGTAATCCGTTTGAATTTTCCCTCGCCACGCTTCCCAGTTCGCATCATGGGGTAATGCAGGCGATCCGGGTTATAGACCCTGCGGCGCAGGCTCCGACCGCGCGGACAGGCGCGCACCTGATGATTACCGTATTCATCATTGCCGGTATTATCGGTTTCCGCCCAAACGATAACACCATTTTTCACATGCATGCGCAAAGGACAGCGACTACCGCAGTTCAAAGTGCAGGAAGTCCAGACAACTTTTTCCTCACTGCCATTCACTGTTGCAAGTTTGGTTTCGGCAGCGGCTGAAGACCAGAAAAACGGTTGTGCCAATCCGCCAGTCGCAGCCACTAAACTGCCGAGAGCAGCAGATTTCAATATCCCGCGTCGGGTGGGAGAATTGGGAGGAGAGGAATGAACGTCATGAACCTTGCTCATGGGGCTATCCTATGGAAACGGTCGTTGTGGTGCAGTCCGAACCGGAGCATTCAACTTTTTAATGACATTTCCGAGCATGCTCAATTTGCCTTATATCAAACAATGTGGGTGAAATAGCCGCAGGCTTGGCAGCATCAACTCCATAATCTGTCTATAAAATTGTCTTCAACCGCTCCGATAAAATCAGAAGCGTATCGCTCCAAAGTAAGATTTGTTTCATGAAAATATTATTTCCTGCTTGGTCACAATTTTTTACGAAAGCGCTATCCAAATCGATAAAGAGTGCTTTAGATTCGATATTCGTGTTTGGCTTTCTGACGGGGATGCCATGAGAGCAGTTACAGGAAAACGTCACGGTTTCGCGCTTATGCTTGCCCTGTGCATTACCATGCCGCTGTTCGCCAAAGCGCAACAACCGTCCCCCTCAGCCCCCCGCTCCGTCCCGTTCGGTAAGGCGCCCTTCCTCGATTATACGATCTGGCGGCGAGAAGAAGGTTTCAAGGACAACAACATCTGGTTCGTATGCCGTCCGCCGACCTGCCCGACATCGGAAACGATCATGTTTTCGGTGACGGAATCCGAGAGTCACGCGAAATCGGAAAGGGATATCCGCAGCGGCACAGTAAAGAATGAAGACTTTGTGAAACTGGTGAACGAGTTGAACCAGTCCAACAAGGTTCGCAACGACTACAAGGTCGAGTTCCTGTCAATGGAAATCTCGAAAACGTGGAACGACGCAAACAAAAACGTCTGGATCGACAAGATAACGCGGAATATCCTCAGGAACGAAGTAACCTATTCGATCATCCGCACTTATTACATGGGCGAAAAGGCAGTCAGCATATCGGTGAGCGCCGGAAGCTTGGAAAAAGCACGTCGCAATCTTGATGTCGCCGTAGCCGGAGTGCGTATTTTGGCAAAGCCCCCACAACCCAGAACCGCAACGCCAGTCTCCTCCACAACAACCGGCACAAAAACGCGACCCGTCGCCAATGCAACGCCGCAGCCACTCCCCCCGATTGGCACTGCGCCCAAACCGTGAAACCGACAGCCATCCGATACCGGGCCACAGTATCCTCACGCTTCGCGGTTGGAGCGCATCCCTTTCCCTGATAGGGTGACGGCATCACCCCCATCCGTTGTCCGAAGGCCCGGCTTTTGCGTTATCCGCCATCCGTTCTCGAAGAAATACGTTCCCGCCTGCCGGTATCGACAGTCGTAGGACGGCGTGTGCGCCTGAAAAAGGCAGGGCGGGAATGGAAAGGGCTATCACCATTCAATTCCGAAAAGACGCCCTCTTTCACCGTCAACGATCAGAAGCAGTTCTATCACTGTTTTTC
>JAVBRX010000072.1:0-25491 GCA_031547465.1 Microvirga sp.
CCTTATCGCTGGTGCGGTTTGAATTGTCCGGGGAGCGGATCGGCATGGAACTGACGCGCCTACCGCTCGCCTGGAGTTTCTGGCATTACCTGATCGCCGCCGGTTTCGCCCTCTTCTCCGCAGGCGTTGCCGGATACCTGCCCGCCCGACAGGCGGCGAAGGTCAACCCCGTCGACATCATCCGGGGGGCGACATGAGCGCGCTCATTGAAACACAAGGCCTGACGCGAGTTCTTCCCGCCGCCGTTCCGGTGACACTGGTGCGCAATGTCAACCTGACGATTGAGGCCGGAGAATTCGTCGCCGTCACCGGCCCGTCCGGTTCGGGAAAATCTTCGCTCCTTTATCTGCTCGGCCTCCTCGACAGACCAACCGATGGAAGCCTGACGCTGCTTGGGCAGGATACCGCCAGCCTGAACGAGGAACAAAGTGCCGATCTGCGCCTCAACGGCATCGGCTTCGTGTTCCAGTTTCATTTTCTTTTGCCAGAATTCTCCGTAGTCGAGAATGTCGAGATCCCGATGCGTAAGCTCGGCAAGCTATCGACGGCGGCGATGCGCGAGCGCGCTACAATGCTTCTCGCCAATCTCGGCCTTGCCGACCATACCGGGAAACGTCCCGACCAACTTTCCGGCGGTCAGCGCCAGCGTGTCGCCGTGGCCCGATCGCTCGCCAACGATCCGCCGCTGATCCTGGCCGACGAACCAACCGGCAGCCTCGACAGCCAGAGTTCCGCCCAGGTGTTCGACATCCTCAACACCCTGGTGCGCGAGCATGGCAAGACGGTGATCGCCGTTACTCACGACATGGCGCTCGCCGGGCGAATGGACCGGCGAATTCATCTGGTGGACGGAGCTATCGCCGAATGAACGGCGACAGAGGCTTGGCGCCTACTATGGGCGCACGGTTCCCAGGCTTCGCACTACACGCTCAGACATTGTGTCAACGTTGCGGACGGACACCGCGTGCATAACGGCAACAATCAGTAAAACCATCGCCAGAACCTGATGCAGCAAGGCTCCACCAAGCGGCAGACCGGTCATCAGGATGGTGATACCGAGGAACATCTGCCCTATCGCCAGAAATCCAAGCATTGCGGCGCGGGTCGCGAATGACGTACCGGGAGCAGACCGTATGGCGCAAATGGCGTGCCAGAATGTGAGCGCGACAATCACATATGCAACGGCCCGGTGATTGAACTGGACCAGCAAGGCATTGTCGATAAAGTTTTCTATCCATGGAGAAGCGATAAATAGCTTGGAAGCCAATGGAACAGCGTCGCCGTCCATCAGCGGCCAGGTATTGTAAACAAGACCCGCTTTGGTTCCAGCAACCATCGCGCCAAGGGCGACCTGCACTAGAACAAGCCAGGGAAGGAATGCGGCCTGCCGGTTGAGCCGAGCGGAAACCCGTGAAAATAGCTTAGGCCGCAATCCTGCCGCCAGATGAACAATGACCATCAAAATCAGGCTGGCGAGAACGAGGTGCGCCATCAGCTTCAACGGCGCGACGGCGATCATGCCCGGTTCCAGTCCAGAGGCTACCATGATCCAACCCACCGCCCCTTGCATCGCTCCCAGAGCGCCGAGACCGGCAAGCTTGAATGCCATAGAGCGGCTGAGATAACCGCGCCCGAGAAACCAGAAAAAGGGGATGAAAAACACCAGCCCCGTCAGCCGTCCGATCAGCCGGTGCGCCCATTCCCACAGATAGATTCCCTTGAAACCGGCCAGATCCATTTCGGAATTCAAAAGCTGATATTGCGAGCTTTGCCGGTATTTTTCGAATTCAATCAGCCAGCTTTCACCGCTCAAAGGCGGGATAATGCCCGTCACTGGACGCCATTCGGTGATTGACAAGCCGGAGCCGGTCAGCCGTGTCGCACCGCCAACGGCGACCATCAGCACCACCATCGTCGCAAGGCAGAAAAGCCAGCGGCGAACCGCTGTTATCCTCCATTCCTGTCCGAAGACAGAGGATGCAGAAGCAGCAAGCACCCGCTCGCCGCCGGATGGAACCTCGCGATGACCGAAAGACATGATCTCTCCCTGCCGCAGCTCAACATTATAACCTTGGCTCTACGACATAGGGCGCAACATGACCGGGACAGCCCCCGGACAGGAAAACCGCTATACTTTTTGCCGGGAATTTGCTTTGTACACGCTAATTCACAAAGGACAGCCCATGCGCAAACGGACGAGAAAACTGGTCGGAGCAGTCATCATCATCGTTTTCGTGGTGGTTTACGCCATGGTCGCCCTGACGATTCTATCGGGCCGTCTTCGGGAAGCCTCCGATCTCGTTCAGGCCCTCTCCTATGCTGCGGCTGGCATCCTCTGGATTTTACCGCTCATGCCGCTGATCGTCTGGATGGAGCGCCCGGACAAGGATTAGAGCTTCACCGGAACGCTACCAGCAAGGCGCCGAAAGCGATCAGGCCGACGCCGAGCCAATTTACGGCATTTAGACTTTCTTTTAGGAATAAAACACCAAATATCGCCACCAGCACGACACTCAGCTTGTCGAGCGGCGCAACTTGGGCCACCGACCCCATCTGCAAGGCGCGGAAATAACAGAGCCAGGATGCCCCCGTCGCCAAGCCGGACAGCAGCAAAAACAGCCAGGTTCCCGCCGAAATCGACGCCAGTGGCTGCCATTGCCGCCGTAGCGCAACGATGAACGCCGTCACGGCGAGAATGACGATGGTTCGCAGAAACGTCGCAAAATCGGAGTTGACGGCAGTCACGCCGACCTTGGCGAAAATCGCCGTCAGCGCGGCAAAGACCGCCGAAAGAATGGCCCATAGCTGCCAGTACAACGCCAAATTCTGCATGATGCCTCATCGAAACTGGTTTGGGTTATAGCCATTTCTCAAGCCATTGCCACAGAACAGGATCGGTAAAATCGGCAATGATGGTTCCTGCCCCAGCGCGCTGCAACTCTTCTGCTTTGTGCGATGTCGTCAACCCGAATGTAAAGATGCCTGCGCCAGAAGAGGAGCGGATGCCGGTGGTCGAATCCTCGAAGACGATGGCGTTCGATGGTTCGATGCCGAGCCTTGCAAGGGCGAGACGGTATGGAGCCGGGTCCGGCTTGCCGATAGGTGCATCCGCGGCGGTGACGATGGGGTCGAATCGCCCGGCAAGCCCGAGTGCCGGCACCATGAAATCGACGTTGCTTTTCGGGGCGTTGGTGACGAGGGCAATGCGCAAATCTTTTGCCTCCGCCCAATCCAGCAGGGGAAGCAGCCCGGCGATGGGGCGGAGGCCCCGAACCCGGTCGCGGAACATCGCCTCCTTGGCCTCGGACTGACGGTCAGCTTCCTCGTCGCTCAAACCCGGAAACAAGTTTTTGAAAATCTGCTGGTTCCTGCCGCCGGAAATGCGTGTGCGAAAAAAGGTTTCATCGACAACATAACCATGAGGCGCCAGCAACTCGGCAAAAACCTGTAAATGCAGCGGATCGGTATCGGCCAACGTACCATCGAGATCGAATATAAGCGCCTTTAATGCCACGATTTTCTCCTCACCCGGAATGGGGCGCTCATCCTATACACTGGTTTCACGAATAATACCCTCCGCCCGCATTACCTGCGACAACTGAACAGTACGCCCACAAGAGTAACATCGTTCTGGCCGAAACGTTTCTTGGCTAACAGCCTCACCGTCCCGTCACAACCAGGCCGTCAAAGGCGGGTTCCACACCATCCGGCAATTGTCCGCGCAAAATCTCGTAATCGAGTTCGTTATGCATATTGGTCAGGATCGCCCGCCGGGGCTTGACCTCACCGATCAGCGCCAGTGCATCGGCAACGCCGAAATGACTCGGGTGCGTCTTATAACGCAAGGCATCGATAATCAGCACATCGAGATCGTGTAACACAGCTTTCGCCGCCTCCGGCACTTCGCTGACATCGGGCAGGTAAGCGATGCCGCCGATCCGGAAACCGAGGGACAACACCTCGCCATGGACGACCTTGAACGGCTCGAAGGTTATCGCCCCACCCGGGCCGTCGATGACGACATTCCTCCCGGCTTCCATCGGATTATGCTTGAGAATCGGCGGATAAGACGATCCGGGCGGCGTCACGAAACAGTAATCGAACTGCTTCAGCAGCCGTTCGCTGGTGGGTCTGTCGGCATAGATGCGGACACGCTGCTGCATGACTATGACGAACGGGCGCAGATCGTCGATACCATGCGTATGGTCAGCATGCATATGCGTGTACAGAACGGCATCGAGATGCTCGACATTCGCGGCAAGAAGCTGTTCGCGCAGATCGGGCGACGTGTCGATCAGGACGATTGTGCGTCCAGTAGCAGCAATGCGTTCAACTAGAATCGAACAGCGGCGGCGACGGTTCTTCGGATTCTTCGGGTCGCAGGCTCCCCAACCCGCCGGGCCGACACGCGGCACACCGGCAGAGGAACCACAGCCGAGAATGGTGATCTGGAGAAAGGATTGATCCGTCACGTTATTATCGTCCGTCGATCTGTGCCGCCTTGGTGAAGAGACGATAGAAATTGTCCGTGGTCAAGGCGGCAATGGCCGCCTCATCCAGGCCAATCGTCTCGCCAAGCACCTTGGCGGTGTAAGCGACGTAAGCCGGTTCATTGGTTTTCGAGCGGAACGGTTCAGGCGTGAGATACGGAGCATCCGTCTCGACAAGCAACCTATCCGGTGGAACACTGGCGGCGATGCGGCGGATTTCGTCCGACTTCTTGAAGGTGAGAATACCGGAGAAGGATACGTAAAGCCCGAGCTTCACCCCGGCCTCGGCTAGGGCCGGCGTTGACGAAAAGCAGTGCAACAGCGCCGGAAAAGCCCCCTTCGCCATCTCTTCGCTCAGAATCGCGATCATGTCGTCATCGGCCTCACGGGCGTGGATTACCAGCGGCAAGCCCGTTTCACGAGCGGCGGCGATATGGGCGAGAAACACACGCTGCTGCACATCGCGCGGCGCAAAATCGTAATGATAATCCAGCCCCGCTTCGCCGATGCCAACGCAACGCGGATGTCGCGACAACTCTACGAGGCGGGCGGGCGGCGTATCCGGCTCCGCTGCAGCTTGATGCGGATGCGTGCCGACAGTGAAGAATATCCTGTTCGATTTTTCGGCGAGCATCCGATAGGTACCGAACTTCGCCACATGGGTCGAGATCGTCAACATCCGACCGACATTCGCCGCCTCTGCTGCCGCCATGACATCATCATATCGGTCATGCAGCTTGGTGAAATCGAGATGGCAATGGCTATCGACCAGCATCGGGCGCATCGTCATCGGCCTCAGGCTCCCTTCTCTGCGTCCGCTTCGACATAACGCGGAAAAATCGGTGCGGGCGGCGGCAGCGCTGCGCCAGGTTTTAAGGCCCAATCATCACTCAGATACGCAAACGACCGCTCATCCGCCGGAGCGCCGAGCAGATCCAAGAGTTTGCCAGCTGCTTCCGGAATAAAAGGCTGCACCAGAATACCGATGCGGCGCAGCACCTCGATGGTGACATAGAGCACGGCCTCCATCCGCACCGGATCGGTTTTGCGCAACATCCAAGGCTCCTGCGAAGCGAAATAGCGGTTGGTCTCGGCAACCAGCGTCCAGATTTCGCTCAACGCCGTATGCAGAGCGTAATCCTGCATCGCCGACCTCGCCTTCGCGGGCAAGACATCTGCAAGGGCGAAGAGCGCAGCATCCGCCTCCGTCAGCGGGGCCGATTGCGGCACGACGCTGCTGCAGTTCTTGGCTATCATCGACAAAGAGCGCTGCGCCAGATTGCCGAGATCGTTGGCGAGATCGGCATTGATCCGGTTGACGATCAGATCATGCGAGTAATTGCCGTCCTGCCCGAACGACACTTCACGCAGGAAGAAATAACGCAACTGATCGACGCCGTATTCATCCGTCAACGTGAACGGATCAACGACATTACCGATGGATTTCGACATCTTCTCGCCGCGGTTGAGCAGAAACCCATGCCCGAACACCCGCTTCGGCAAAGGCAGCCCCGCCGACATCAGGAAGGCGGGCCAGTACACGGCGTGGAAACGCACAATGTCCTTACCGATGACATGCACATCGGCGGGCCAGTATTTCCATCGCGGCGAGGATTCATCCGGGAAACCGCAACCGGTCATGTAATTGGTGAGTGCATCGACCCAGACATACATCACATGCCCCGGCGCATCCGGCACCGGCACACCCCATTGGAAAGCCGTGCGAGAAATCGACAAATCGTTCAACCCGCCCTTGACGAAGCTTACCACCTCATTACGCCGCGTCTCCGGGCCGATGAAATCCGGATTATCGGCATAGAACCGCAACAGCCGGTCCTGATAGGCGGATAACTTGAAAAAATAGGTCTTCTCTTCAGTCCACTCCACCGGCGTACCTTGCCCTCCACGCCGTACGCCGTCCGGCCCGATTGTGGTCTCGGATTCGTCATAGAACGCCTCATCGCGCACCGAATACCAGCCGGCATAAGCACCGGGGTAAATGTCGCCGTTTTTCTCCATCCGTCGCCACAGATTCTGCACAGCGGCATGGTGTTCCGGCTCGGTGGTGCGGATGAACCGGTCGTGAGAAACGTTCATACGCTGGCACATCGCCTGGAATTGTGCCGAATGCCTGTCGGCGAAATCCTGCGGTGTCAGCCCTTTGTCCGCCGCCATCTGCGCCATTTTCAGGCCGTATTCGTCCGTCCCCGTCTGAAACATCACATCGTAACCGTCGAGCCGCTTGAAGCGGGCGATGGCATCGGCGGCCACTGCCTCATAAGCGTGACCGATATGCGGCGAGCCATTGGCGTAGGATATGGCAGTGGTGATATAAAACGTTCTGGACATCGTCGGACCTGAATATTGGGCGTTATCCAGAGCAGGATGCACTCACACCGCTCTAGTTTCCTTGGAACGCAATGCTTTGTGCCTTCAACCGGATTCCAGTTAAACGCGCATTGCTCTAGCGCTTCGTTATCTCATTTTCCTGCAAATGGCGATGATACCGGATAAAATTGTCACAACGTCGCACGGACGGCTTCCGTAAGATCGTCGAACAGGCCAAGGACCAACGGGCGGCGGTCGAGGTTGAAGACATCGGTCTCGATCTCGGCCCGTTGCAGCCTTTCGCTCACCGCCGCCAGAAGAACAAGACGATTCGCAGGAATGGCTCCCACTGTCGCCTCAACACGCTCGGCAATCCAGCGCCGGATGAGGTCGAGGGTCAGGGCATAGGCGGTTTCCGCTTCCCGCTTGGAGATGGATTCTGCCAGAGCGAGAACGGCCTTGTCATTGCGTTGCGGCAGGTGGTCAAGAATCTGGGCGACATTTCGAGCCAACGCGATCCGGTCTTCAGACAGCATTTCGAGGGTGCGGCGCACAGACCCCTCGCCCAACCGGATCGCCTCGTCGAGCAGATCCGGCGCGGCCATACTCCACGGGGTTCCGAGAGAGGCGACCGCGGATCGTGCCTGATCGCCAGTGAGAGGCCGCAGGGAAAGCTTGCGGCAGCGGGAGCGAATCGTCGGCAACACCCGTTGCGGGGCATGGCTGACGATGAGAAAGACGGAGCGCGGCGGTGGCTCCTCCACCAGTTTCAGAAGCGCATTGGCGCTGGCAATCGTCAGATCCTCGGCACTATCGACGATGCACACCCGGTAGCCGCTGGTCGCGGCAGTGTTCTCGAACAGGGAAAGCGCCTTGCGCACATGATCGACAGCAATGGAAGCAGACGCGGCCTTCTTGTCGGTGGCCGAAGCGCGGCGCAGAACGACGAGATCGGGATGGGACAGGGCGGCGACCTGATGCGCCACGACATCATTGGAAGGTATATCGAAGGAATGCACCGACTGCGCCGTTGCTTCGCGCAACAATCCTCGCGCCACACGGTAGGCGAGCGTCGCCTTGCCGATCCCCTCTGGGCCGCCGATCAGCCAGGCATGATGCATCCTGCCGCTACGCAACCCGTCGAGGAACGCCGCCTCCCCGGCCTCGTGGCCAAATAGCATGAAACGCTCGCGCGGATGCGGCGCGCCCGGGAAGCGATCCGGCTCCAGAATATCCGTGTCATCGGTGGCCATGCTTCTCAAGCTCCCGGCAGCGGCGCAGCCGCCAGCACACGCTCCGTCACGGCACGCCAGATACTTTGCTCCACTACTTCCACCTCCTGCGCCGCATCGATAACGACGCAACGTTTCGGCTCCGCAGTGGCAATGTCGAGGAATGCCTGTCGTAACCTACGATGAAAATCGCGCCCTTCAGCCTCGAACCGGTCCACCGCTTCACTCCGCTCCCGCCGACGGTTTCCGGCACGGGCAAGGCCGGTTTCCTCCGGCAGGTCGAGAATCAGGGTCAGGTTCGGGCGCATGTCACCGACGACGATCCGCTCCAGTTCGGCAATGAATTCGAGATCGACCGCCCCCACGGCCCCCTGATAGGCGCGGGTCGAATCGAGGAAACGATCGCACAGCACGAATGCTCCGCTATTCAGGGCTGGGGCGATTGTCTGTCCGATATGATCGAGACGGGCCAAAAAGAAGAGCAGAGCTTCCGCCGCCGGGCCATACTTCTTTGCTATTCCGGACAGGATCAAGGTACGGATTTCTTCCGCCTTCGGCGAGCCACCCGGCTCCCGTGTCTCGACCACGATACCCCTCGCGCCTTCAAGCCTGCGACGTAAAAGCCGGATCTGCGTCGACTTGCCGGAGCCTTCTCCACCCTCGAAGGTAATGAACCGTTGGTGCATATCCACTACCTTCCATCACTCATGGAGCGAGCCGCCCTGCCCGTGAGTTCGACCAGCCCGTCAGCGGCGCGCTCCATCAAGCTGCCGACTGCGACAGCCTCAAGCGTATGGACCGGTACCTCACGCATCAGAACATCGTTGCGCAAGATCTGCACCCGCCCAACTTCCGCTCCCTTTGCCAATGGCGCCCGGAGCGGCCCGGTATAGACGATGCGGGCACCGATGCGTTCACTCGTATCACGGGCAGACAGAATCGTGACGGGAACCTTTGCGGCAACACCGACGCTCCCCGGCGCTCCACCATGAACGGCAAGACGGGAAATCTCCTCATCTCGAGCAAAAACAACCTGTTCCTCGAACGAGGCATATCCCCATTCGAGCAATCTGAATGCCTCTTTCGCGGCATGGCGAGCGCTCTCCAGCCCGTTGACGATCACCACCAGCCGCTGACCGGCCCGTATCGAGGATACTATCAGGCCATGATCGTTCTCCCGCGATTGCCAGCTTTTCATGCCGTCGACATTGGCATTCATGGCGAGAAGCTGGTCCCTGTTCAACTGCCGAATCCTGTTCCAGATAAAATTTGGCTCGCGAAACAGGCTGTATTGCTGCGGATGTTCGGCCATCACATGCAGCGCCAGACGGCTGAGGTCGCGCACGCTGGTAGCCTGTTGCGAAGCCTCCGCTTTGGTAACATTCGCGAAAACCGTCTGCGTCAACCCCAGCGCCCTGGCATGGTCGTTCATTCTTGCCACGAACGCGGCCTCGCTGCCCGCCAGCCCTTCAGCCAATGTCAGGGAAGCATCGTTTGCCGATACGATTACCAGCCCCCGCAACAAATCGGCTACTCTAACCCAGGCTTTCTGTTCAGTGAACATCGTCATCCCGGATGAAATGTCGCTTCTCCTCCGCCAAGCACGATCTGGAACCATGAACTCGGTCTCGGGCGCAATCTCCTGTCGTGCTAGGGCATGAAATACCATGTCCGCCACCATCACCTTGCTCATGACGCTGGGAGAGATTTTTCTGTCGGCGTTCTTTTCGAACAGCACTGCCCCCGAAGCAGCATCGACGAGAATGGCCTGTTTGGCCATGGTTTCATAGCCTTGCGCCGCTACACCAGCCGGAAGCAGCACAATTATGGCGGCAGCCAGCATCGCAGCCATGCGCCGGATGGCTCTAATGGAGAATAGAGAGAAATAAAAAGGACGCTGCATGATGTTTCCCGTACACCGGGACATTGATGGTTCATGCGTCCGAAATCAAGGGGCATCAAGCAATCGCATCCTCGCTCGGGAAGCGATCGGAAAACGGAACGGCTTTACTGCACTGGGCGGCGTGGCGGCAGTGGAGCTACGTCTTGTAATTCTACTTCGTCGCTTGAAGCAACTTCGTCCGGCTGTTGCAGTTCGGCGGACTGCTCCGAAAACAGCGAGCGGGGAATCGACAGATCGTGCGTTTGCGTCTGGCTGGCGAAAGCCAGCGTTTGACGCGGCGTTGCCACCGACCCGGCATCCGCCAGCATGGTCGAAGTCGAACGCTTCAATTGCGCCGGCGACCCGTCGGTGGTGAGCGAGGCCAGCAACAGGCTGTCGTCGCTACCGCTCACCGACGCCTTGCCGAGATATTCGACACGGACGCGGGTCGTCCCCTTGTTGATGAAATCCAGCACCTCGGCGGTGCGCCGCGACACATCCAGCACCCGGTTATTGCTGAACGGCCCGCGGTCATTGACACGCACGACGATTGAGCGGCTGTTGTCCAGATTGGTCACACGCACATAGCTCGGCAACGGCAATGTCGGATGTGCCGCAGCCAGAGAGTGCTGATCGAAATATTCGCCGTTCGCCGTCTGGCGACCATGGAAACCCGGCCCATACCATGAGGCAACGCCTTCCACCCGGTAGCCGCTGGGATCTTCCTTCGGATAATACATCTTTCCGGCGATCGTGTAGGGCCTGCCGGTCTGGTAGCGCCCGCCACCCTTCGGAATTTCATCGCCTTCCGCATATCTGAGCGGGCTGGCGGCAACACCGTATTTCGAATCGACACTGGCAACCTTGCTCGATGAGCAATTGGCCGCAAGCAACGCCACTCCGAGAGCGGCAACGAGCTTTGCGCCCTTACCGATCCACATCGCTCCCAAAGTTCTTCCCCGTCCCTTGTGGGTATTGCGGAAAAACAGACTGCGATGCCCGGAAACTCCGGCGACGGTTGATTGCATGAAAACCCCGCATTCATTACGTTCCCGGCATTTTTATGAGAAATTCGGGACGGAGGCGTATAAGCGCAAGTGCACTGTTTCTGCACAAAGCAGCGCAAAAACGGTTAATAGATGCCAAAGATGTGGCAAGCCTGTCAATATCGGGGCGCATTTTGGACTGAACTATCGACAAAAATCGTAAACGCCACCACGCATTCCGTTACGGAAGATTGATTGATACTCGTCGATTTTCAGCCGAATCAACTCGAATCCGTTATATTTTAAACTGAACAGTGGCAATTTTCCTGGAATGCACAGCCGTCTCTCGGCCCCGATCATGCGGAGAATGCCGGAAAAACGTGATACGCCCCCCGTACTCTCCGGCCCAGTTTCTACTCCACCCGCTGCAATGGAAACGGAAAAAACCTCAAGCACCGCGTAATCCCCTTGCCATTTTCCCGCCACCCCGGCAAAAGAGCGCCATCGGAAGGGTGGCCGAGCGGTTTAAGGCACCGGTCTTGAAAACCGGCGTGGGTGCAAGCCCACCGTGGGTTCGAATCCCACCCCTTCCGCCAGCGACTTCTCCCGTAAGGCAACCGTTCCATATTTCGTTTTATGCCTGCCTATCCACCAAATCTGCATCGACACGGCGAGAATGAAGCCTAGTTATATGACGGCGTATCGCAAGCCGTGCCATAACTTGCCCTCAAGCAGATTTTCACAAATGCTCACCCTCTCCCCCCGCTGCAACATCTGCGGCTGTTCCCGCTTCTCCGACATGCCGAAACGTCCTGCCGTGCGCTGCGAGGAATGCGGGTCGCTGGAGCGGACGCGGGCCGTGACGTTGCATGTAGACCGACTTGCCCTGCCCGAGGGCGCGGCAATCCTGCATTTTGCGCCGGAGCGCGGGTTGAGCCGAAAACTACGGGCCATTGGCGGGGAAAGTTACCGCGCTGCCGACATCGACCCCAAACGGTTCAGGGCATTCGGCGTCGAAGGCCCTATCGAACGCTTCGATCTCGGGCGCGATATTTTCAGCCTGCCCGAAAACCGGTTCGACCTCATCGTCCACAACCATGTGCTCGAACATCTGGAATGCAATTACACGATTGTGCTGATAAAGCTCGCCAGGGCATTGACCGATAGCGGCATCATGCTGTTCACCGTGCCGATCCTGCCAGGACACTTCAGCGACGAACTCATGACCCTGTCCGTTGCAGAAAAACGTGCCCGGTTCGGTCCGATGTTGCATGTGCGCCGGTTCGGCGCCGATTTCCTGCAAGCAACCATCGGCATGATCTTCCGCATCCCGGTAGGATACGATCTGACGCGGCGCTTCAGCGAGCCGGAACTACGCGAAGCGAACATCCCGGAACATCACTGGCAAACATATACCGGCGCAAGCGTCTTCGCGGTGCGCAAGCAGGATTTGCGCATATGACATCGCTGCAGACGAAGTAACGCCCGTTATCCGTCGATTCAGAGAAGGACGACTTCATCTATGACGTGCGGGTCCACAGCCCCACCGTCTCGTTGAGCTACACGTTCTGAAGCGGCGCCAAACAGTCTGAAACCTCAGATCGGCATCTCCTTCAAGGTCCGGCTCATCTTCTCGGTTTCGCGGTTCGATTGCTGCCGCAGACTGCAAATGATACGGCTGCGCTTGAAGTGACAAGGCTTTCTGCCGTATAGACGAACCTCCCGGACAGGCCCGGTTTTTCTAGCTCCATGACAGTGGGCTGCATCGGAGCCCGGTGGACCGTTTCCCTTTGTTCATTCAAGACTGGTTCGACGTCGCATGGCCCTCACCGCCCCGAAAATCTCGTTCGTCTCGTTAGGCTGCCCGAAGGCTCTGGTGGATTCGGAGCGGATTATCACCCATTTGCGCAGCGAAGGGTATGACCTGACGCGCGAACATAAGGGCGCGGATGTCGTCATCGTCAACACCTGCGGCTTCCTCGACAGCGCCAAGGCGGAATCGTTGGAGGCCATCGGCGAGGCGATGGCGGAGAATGGCAAGGTCATCGTTACCGGCTGCATGGGCGCACAGCCGGGCGAGATCGAGGGGCAATTTCCGAACCTGCTGGCGATCACCGGCCCGCAGCAATATGAATCCGTCATCTCCGCCGTCCACAAGGCGGTGCCGCCAGCGCACGATCCGTTCCTCGATCTCGTGCCGCCGCAGGGTATCAAGCTCACGCCACGTCATTATGCGTATTTGAAAATCTCCGAAGGGTGCAGTAACCGCTGTTCGTTTTGCATCATTCCGCAACTGCGTGGCGATCTCGTCAGCCGCCCGGCAGCGGACGTGCTGCGCGAGGCGGAACGGCTGATTGCGGCGGGCGTGAAGGAACTCCTCGTCATCTCGCAGGATACCAGCGCCTATGGTCTCGACCTCAAATACGCGCCGAGCCGCTGGAAAGATCGGGAGGTTCGCGCCAGGTTCCACGATCTCACCAGGGAACTCGGCCAGCTCGGTGCCTGGGTGCGACTGCATTACGTCTACCCCTACCCGCATGTCGACGAGGTGGTCTCGCTGATGGCGGACGGGCTGGTGTTGCCGTATCTCGATATTCCGCTTCAGCATGCCGCGCCGAACGTTCTCAAGGCAATGCGCCGCCCGGCGCATCAGGAAAAAACCCTGGAGCGGGTCAGGGCGTGGCGGGCGGTCCGCCCCGATATCGCCATCCGCTCCACCTTTATCGTCGGTTTTCCCGGCGAGACGGAGGAGGATTTCGAACTTCTGCTCGATTGGCTGGAGGAAGCGGAACTGGATCGCGTCGGCTGCTTCAAATACGAGGCTGTCAAGGGCGCCCCCGCCAACGCATTGCCGGGGCAGGTGCAGGAAGAGGTCAAGGAAGAGCGCTGGCACCGCTTCATGCAGGCGCAGCAGGCGATTTCCGCCGATCTCCTGCAACGTAAAGTCGGCCAGACGATCCCGGTCATTATCGATGAAGTTGATGGCGACGGCGATATTGCCATAGGCCGCTCGCAATACGATGCACCGGAAATCGACGGCAGCGTATTCGTCTCCTCGAAGAAGCCGTTGAACCCCGGCGACATTGTTCAGGTGAAAATCAAGAGCGCCGACGAATACGACCTGCATGGGAGAGTGGTGTGACGAAGCCGGGATATGGTGTCAGTACATGCCAGCATCTGATCGATTGCCCGGATGACGATTCCTTTTCAGTTTTTACCGGCAATCGCGCAGAATCGTAGTTTTTATGCCAATCCTGCATGACCGCGACAAGCAAGAGCGATCCTGTTGAAGTCCATTCCGTCACGCCGGAACAGGTCAACCACCTGCAAAAACAGGATTGATACCTCGATAGAATATCCGGCGAACCCACTATTATCGAAGCCGCCGGACCATCTCTCGCACCGATTGAAACTGTGCCGATTGAAGACGGCCCCATTATATACATGTCCTTGCAGCGATGCCGGATGGCACATGACTGGTGTTTACCGAAGAAAAAATCCTGGAACATCTACGTCCCAACCAATCAGGTTCGTTCTCACGCCATTTCATAATCCATGCGAATTTGCCGGACGAGCCAGATGAAAACTGGTTTCGACGGCATCTCAGTCCGCGGATCGTCCCTGACCCGACTGGACGCTTCATTACCCTCGTCAACGATTATGGCCGCCATAGCCTCGTGCTGGATTTATCGAGCAATCGTATTTAATGTATCTCAATGGCGGCGATTATTACTCCAAAACACTTCCGCAATCGATCTGCTTCATCCTGCATCGCGATAACCCGGTTCTCCTGCATCGTACAGCTTAGAACAGACTCGACGCCTTTGACCCAAAATCGGCAACCTACTGACAATGATGGACTTTCCCACTCAAGCCGAGGGAGAATAATTCCCGGATCATCATCTTGATTATTTTCACGGCGGGTTATGCCCCTCCCCATCCGGAACCTCTGTCCTGAACGATGACTGGGTCTGGCATCCGTTGGGCGTGAAGACCACTTTCAATGTCGTAGAGTGGCTGAAAAGCAATGTTTGGGAGATGGAAGACAAGCTCACGGACATCATCGTCAGCGAGGGCTGGGATTCGAGTGTTACCTGGATCACCGACGAAGACACCGCTATGGAGTGCGGTCTAGGCCCCAAGCGCAAAGGGACAGGACTGGCGCTTCTCATCAACGTTGCAACCAGGGATATCACACCGATAGCCTGGCCACACGGGCACTACTTTTCCGATGGCATCGTCTGTTCAGCGCCGATGCGGTAAGGTTTATCCGTATGGAATGTGCAAGAAGAAACCTGCATCGGTTTCATCGCCGGGTTTTTGCCAACCTTGCATACCCCATGGGCGAGGCCGCATTCTGAATGCCCGGCCCTCATTCGCTCAGGTTGATGTCATATCCTCCACGCTGACCGCCCTCACTCCCGCCTTTTTCCAGGCTGCCCGCGCGGCGTCGAGAGAACCGTTCAGGTCGATGGCGCGGCAGGCATCCTCTATGACGAACGTATCGAAACCGTTCGCCTTCGCATCGAGCGCCGTCCAGGAGACGCAGAAATCGGTGGCGAGGCCAGCGCAGTAAACGGTTCTGAAGCCCCGTTCGCGCAGATACCCGGCCAGTCCTGTCAGGCGCTTGCGGTCGGCCTCCATGAAACCGGAATAACTGTCGGTATCGGGATAGAACCCTTTACGGATAATAAGTTCAGCGTGGGGAATGCGTAAGGTATCAACAACCCGTGCCCCATGGGTGCCCTGCACACAATGATCCGGCCACAACACCTGCGGTCCATATGGCAGGTCGATCATCTCGAACGGTTTGCGGCCTGGATGGCTCGAAGCGAACGAGACATGCCCCTTTGGGTGCCAGTCCTGCGTCAGCACCACATGCGCGAACCGCATCGCAAGGGAATTGAGTGGGGCAACGATTTCATCACCATGCGGAACGGCCAAAGCCCCGCCGGGGCAGAAATCGTTCTGCACATCGACTGCGATCAGAACCGTATCGTCTCCAAACGTCATCGGCTCCTCCATACACCATTCATGGCTCCCCGTTTACCCATAACATCTCGGCACCGGCGCGGCTATTTGTCAAACGACTCCGGTCTGGCCTCTGGAAAACGACGCAGCAAAAGTTCCTTGCGCTCCGGCATGATTCGCACCGTCAGAATCGCATCGCCGGTCTCGGGGTTGGTCTCCCGGTGCAAGACCTCGGCGTGGCTGTGCAGCCAGGCAAGTCCCTGCCCGTTCTCCGGCGCAACGACGACGGTATATTTCTCCCGTCCGACGGCAAGCCGCTCCTCGATAGTGCGTAACAGGTCATCCAGCCCATCGCCGGTCAGCGCCGAAACAAGAACAGGAACTGCGCCATCCTTGCGCAGCTTCACGCGCTGCGCCAGACGGGCGCGCTCCTCCTCGAGCAGAAGATCGGCCTTGTTCCAGGCTTCAATGATGCGGCTATCGTGCGGGTCCAGCCCCAGTTCATGCAGAACCCGATGCACATCCTCGGCCTGCGCTTCGGTCTCGCCGTGCGAGACATCGCGCACATGCAGGAGGATGTCAGCAGCGATCACATCCTCCAGCGTAGCGCGGAATGCCGCCACCAGCATCGTCGGCAGATCGGAGATGAACCCGACCGTATCCGATAATACGGCTTTCTCGCCATGCGGTAGGGTGATGGCGCGAGCGGTCGGATCAAGCGTCGCAAACAGCATGTCCTGTGCGAGGACGCTCGCCGATGTCAGACGGTTGAACAGGGTCGACTTTCCGGCATTGGTATAGCCGACGAAGGCGACTACCGGATACGGCACACGCTTGCGCCCGGCGCGATGCAGGGCGCGGGTGCGAGTGACGGAATCGAGTTCTTTCTCGATCCGGCTCATCCGCTCCTGAATCTGGCGGCGGTCCGCCTCGATTTGGGTTTCACCGGGGCCGCCGAGAAACCCGAAGCCGCCGCGCTGCCGCTCCAGGTGAGTCCAGGAGCGCACCAGCCGCCCTTTCTGGTAGGCAAGATGTGCGTGCTCGACCTGTAATGAGCCTTCCTTCGTCTGGGCGCGACGCCCGAATATTTCAAGGATCAGACCCGTGCGGTCGATGACTTTCGCCCCCCAGGCCCGTTCCAGATTGCGCTGCTGCACCGGGGACAAGGCGCAATCCATAACGACGAGGGTTATCTCCTGCGCCTCGATGAGGTTTTTGATTTCCTCGACCTTACCCTTGCCGAGATAGGTCGCCGGACGCAAGGCTGTCAAAGATGTCATTTCAGACGCCACAACCACAAGTTCGATTGCGACGGCAAGCCCGACTGCTTCATCCAGTCTCGCGCTGGCCGGGCGACTGTTGGCGGTATCGTCACCCATATCTTGGCGGGAGCGAAGATTGCCGGGTTTTGTCCGTAGATATGGGCCGACGACAAGCGTCCGCGTTCCCTTGTCGACTGCCCCTTCACCATCCGCAAGAGCGCCGGGACGCTGAGCTTCCGGCACAGGCTTTCCTCCGG
The DNA here is from genome assembly GCA_031547465.1 of Microvirga sp. Lineage (GTDB taxonomy): Bacteria > Pseudomonadota > Alphaproteobacteria > Rhizobiales > Beijerinckiaceae > Hohaiivirga. The sequence goes on from JAVBRX010000072.1 coordinate 17,409, forward strand.
CGTCTTTCGGAAGATCCGGCATCCTCAACCTTTACCGCTCACGCCGCATACCTGCCGGTGCAATGCCGTCGGATCAGATTTTATCGTTGATCTCATCGGCCTGCTCGAAAAGCTGCACGGGTTGCCCCGGCATGATGGTCGAGATGGCATGTTTGTAAACAAGTTGCGAGTGCCCATCCCGACGCAGCAGGACGCAGAAATTATCGAACCAGGTTACGACACCCTGTAGTTTGACGCCGTTCACGAGAAAGATCGTCAACGGAATCTTGCTCTTCCGGACATGGTTCAGGAAGGTGTCTTGCAGATTTTGCGTGCGATCGCCCGCCATTGAAGTTGCCTCGCAAGCCCCAAGCCGCCGGTCACGGCTTCCGGGTCGTTGTCGTGGAGCTGTGCCGCACGCAGCACAGGAACCGGATTGGGTCATTACACGGCGAAGTTCACCGTTGCGCAAGGGCGCATAAAGAACAATCGGTCATTCGTAAAAAGATTCAACAAAAATGTTATGCGCCGATCCCAAGAGACTTCAATTTTCGGTGCAGGGCGGAGCGCTCCATACCGATAAATTCCGCCGTGCGCGATATATTGCCGCTGAAACGGGCAATCTGCGCCAGGAGGTATTCACGCTCGAATATCTCCCTCGCTTCCCGCAACGGCAGACTCATCAGCTTGTCGCCGCCGGAACCTGACGGAGTCGTCGGAATCATCGCTCCGACCTCGGCGGGCAGCATCTCCGCCGTAATCTCGGCATCCGGATTGCCCCCGGTCAAAATCATCAGCCGTTCGACATTGTTGCGCAACTGGCGCACATTGCCAGGCCAATCGTGCGATTGCAGCACCGCCAGGGCATCGGTCGATATGCGCCGCTTCGGCAGGCCGGTAGATGCGGAAATCTGCTCCATGAAATAGGCGATCAGCTCCGGCACATCCTCCCGGCGTTCCGACAGGGATGGAACGCAGATCGGCACCACGCCGAGGCGGTGGAACAGATCCTCGCGAAACCGCCCCTGGGCGATTTCCGTGGCAAGATCGCGGCTAGTCGACGAGATAATGCGCACATCGACATGCACACGGGTCGAGCCGCCGACACGCTGGAAATTCTGGTCGACCAGAACCCGCAGGATCCGGTTCTGGGTTTCCCGCGGCATGTCGGCGATTTCGTCGAGATACAATGTTCCGCCATGCGCCTCCTCGAGGGCGCCCGTGCGTCGCCCATGTCCGTTGGCATCATCGATGCCGAACAGATCAGCCTCCATCCCTGCCGGGGTCATAGCGGCAGCATTGAGGATGACGAACGGGCCGCTGGCGCGGGTCGACATGGCATGAAGCGTGCGCGCCACTAGTTCCTTGCCCGAACCGGGATCGCCGGTCACCAGTACGCGCGCATTGGTAGGCGCGGAACGCTCGATGGTTTGCCTGAGATGATGGATGGCGCTCGACTGTCCGACGATGCGGTTGGCCTGCACTGAGCGACTCTTGAGATCCTTGACTTCCCGCTTCAACCTTGAGGCTTCGAGGGCGCGCTCGGCGATCAGGATCAGTCGGTCCGCCTTGAACGGTTTCTCGATGAAATCGTAGGCTCCGGCCTTGATGGCGGCAACCGCGGTCTCGATGTTGCCGTGGCCGGAGATCATCACCACCGGCAGTTCAGGATGCTGCACCCGGATGAGTTCGAGTACCTGCAAACCATCAAGGCGGCTTCCCTGTAGCCAGATGTCGAGGAACACCAGATGCGGACGCCGGGCCTCGATAGCGGCAAGCGCATCGTCGGAATTTGCCGCCGTTCTGGCGCGATGTCCCTCGTCTTCGAGAATCCCGGCAACGAGGTCGCGAATATCGGCTTCATCGTCTACGATCAGAATATCGGTACTCATGCACTCACTTCTTTTTCGTTGCGTTTGTCCATGCCGGATTCATTCCCCGAACCGGGCGACAGCCACAACCTGACACGCCCGCCCTGCCCATTGGGATTGTCGAGCAATTCAATGCCGCCGCCATGTTCTTCGAGAATCTTGGCGACGATAGCCAGTCCGAGTCCCGTTCCACCTTCGCGGGTTGTCATGTAGGGTTCGAGCAGCCGTTGCCGCCCCTCAAGGGGGAAACCTTTACCGTTGTCGTCCACAAGAATAGTGATCGTCGCATCGTTGTCTCGATGCATGCTCACAGTGATCTCGCCCGGCCTGCGCTCCCCGTCCGGAACGGCTGCGATCGCTTCAGCGGCATTCTTGAGAATGTTGGTCAGGGCCTGGGAAACCAGCCGCCGGTCGAAATGAGCAGTAACGCGTTGTTGCGGCAGGTTATCCCGGAACTTGACGTCCGGGTATCCGATCCGCGCCAGAAACACCGCTTGGCGCACGGTCTCGGCGAAATCGTCTTCGCCGATGGTCGGTTTAGGCATTCGGGCAAAGGATGAAAATTCGTCGACCATGCGCTTGATGTCGTCGACCTGCCGGACGATCGTCTCGGTGCATTGGTCGAAAACCTGCCGATCTTCCTGAATGACCTTGCCGTATTTCCGGCGTATCCGCTCAGCCGACAACTGGATGGGTGTGAGCGGGTTCTTGATCTCGTGCGCGATGCGGCGGGCGACGTCCGCCCAGGCGGAAGAACGCTGCGCCAGAACCAGATCGGTGATGTCATCAATGGTGATGACGAGTTCGCCGTCGTCGCCTTGTGCCTGATCGCTCGATACCCGGACGTTGAGGATGCGCTCCTGTCCGCCGCGCATTACCGTAATCTGGTTGCGCACGACCCGCTGGCGTCCATGGCGCGTTTCGTCGACAAGTGGAGCAAGCTCAGGAACAGCAATTGCCAGCGGTTCGCCGATCAGTTCGGTGGCGGTCTTGCGCAACAGCAATTCCGAAAACGAATTGACAATGGAAATTCTACCCGCCTTGTCGACGCCGATCACGCCTGCCGAGACGCCGGATAACACCGTTTCCGTGAACCTCCGCCGCCGGTCGATGAGATCGGTCGCGGCTGTCAGGCTATCATGCTGCTGCCGCAGTTCGGACGTCATCTTGTTGAATGTCTCGCCAAGATGGCCGATATCCCCCTCGCCCTGGCGCACCGGAACTTGTACATAGAAATTGCCGCTTGCCACCTGGTCCGTGGCATGGATCAGCCGCCGGACGGGGGCCATCAATCCGTTCGCAAAAACAATGCCGACCCAGACCGCCGACAGCAGCAGGATGACCGCGATCAGGATAAACATTGCCGCGAGAGCCGCCTGGGTCTCGATATTGCGTTCTTCCAGTTCGGAGTAGGCCTGAACGCCCCGCTCCGCCGCGTTCCTGAATTCCAGCGCCTCCGGACGAACCTTGCCTGCCACGAACAGAACCCAGTTATTAACGCCCGGCACCTTGGCAATCGACTGGTATGTCGTGTTGTCCCTCAGGATCTGGCATTCCGGCTCTCCGAACGGGGCCTCCTGCACGATTTGCAGACTTGGTGGTATGGCATCAATGCTTTCCGGGGTGCCGGTGATCTCTATCGGCTGCCCTTTGTCATCGTAAAGAATTGACAGCGTGAAACCGAGGCTTCTGGTACGCGATGTAAAATAATTGCGAAACAATTGCCTATCGGCAAAATACATCACCTTTGCTCGTTCGAGATCGGAGACCATGAGCCTGGTCAATCCGACCAGAACGCGGCACTCATCCCGGCGAAACGACGTTGCGACCTCTCTGGTCTTTTCGATCAACGTTTTGACATCGCCCTTGAACCATGGATCAAGCACTCGCCCCAAGGTGATCGAGGCGACAATGGCAACCAGGATGGCCGGAACGACGGCAACGAGGCCAAACAGCCCGACGATGCGTACATGCAGCCCGGCTCCCGCCACCCCGGCGCGGCGCGCCCTGATAATGACAGAACTCTGCCAGACGATACTCGCCAGCAGCAGGGCTGCTAGAAAAATGTTGAAGCCAAACAGGTATTGAATTGCGGGATTGTCGATTGCGACCTGCTCGGCTCTGCCGACGATCACGAACGTAGCGAAAGCCGTCAACAGGGCAAGCACCACCACCGTCCAGCCAAAAACCCGCGCAAACCGTCCAGTTTCCGGAATCGCCACCGGTTTTCCGGTGCGGTCATCCTTGAGGGATACGTTTGCTACAGGATTTCTGGACGCCAATAGACAATTCCAATCGTAATCTTGATCATGCTCCGGGCATCGTGCGATCTGAGGAACCGCCATCCAGAGAATTCAATGTGGCCTGGTACAGGTGTGGTCAAATTAATACAGTGTGGCAAATATGTGGCATTCCGCCTCGGGCCTTGGTTTACCCAAGGGATATTCAAGATATTGCATTGAAAAATAACAATAATTCATAACCTGTCACAATCCAAATGCAAAAAGACGGTGGATGAGGAAAACAGCGAACGAACTCATGCACCGCGTCGTTTACCGGTGATACCATAATCACGCATCTTTTTGCGCAAGGTATTCCGATTCAGACCGAGCAGTTCCGCCGCCTTGATCTGGTTACCCCGGCATACCGTCAAGACAGCCTCGACAAGCGGCGTTTCAACCTCCTTCAAGATACGGTGATACAAACCAACCGGCGGCAGGGCGCGTCCAAACTGCGCAAAATATTGTGCCAGATGCCGCTCGACGAGATGCGACAGACTTCCCTGCTCATCAGTCTCAAATGAAATGGATTTCATCTGAAGCGGAGCATCGAGTTCGGCGGCGATGACGGCAGGAGTAATGACATCTTGCGGATAGAGCGCCGCCAACCGCCTGACGAGGTTTTCCAGTTCCCGGACATTCCCCGGCCAGGAGTACCGCCGCAAAGCATCCATGGCGGCAGGGGCTATCTGTTTGCGCGGCAAGCCTTCCTGCTCGACCAACGCAAAAAAGTGCCGCACCAGATCGGGAATGTCGTCGCTACGCTCGCGAAGCGGCGGGATGCGGATCGGCACGACATTGAGGCGGAAGAAGAGATCCTCCCGGAAACCTCCCTGCTGGATGGCAAGGCGCAAATCCTTGTGCGTCGCGGCAACAATTCGGATATTAGCGCGGATCGACGCCCGGCCACCGACAGTGGTGTATTCTCCCTGCTGCAAGACTCGCAACAGACGGGTTTGCGCTTCCATCGGCATGTCGCCGATTTCATCCAGAAACAGTGTCCCACCCTCGGCCTGCTCGAACCGTCCGGGGGTGCGCGCCACAGCGCCAGTGAACGCGCCCTTCTCATGCCCGAACAGTTCGGATTCGATCAGATCCTTCGGGATTGCCGCCATGTTGACGGCGACGAACGGGCCATGACGGCGCTTGCCATAATCATGCAATGCCCGCGCCGCCAGTTCCTTGCCGGTGCCGGATTCCCCGGTGATCATCACCGTGAGATCGGTCGGCATCAACCGCGCTAAGGCGCGATAGACATCCTGCATGGCGGCGGAGCGACCGACGAGAGGAATATCCTCACTCTCCACCCGCTCCGACGTCAAAGGCACATTCGGTTGGCGCGACAGCGCCCGACCGACGATGGCGATCAGTTCCTTGAGATCGAACGGTTTCGGTAGATACTCGTAAGCTCCTTTTTCGGTCGCGCGTACTGCCGTCATGAAGGTGTTCTGCGCGCTCATGAGGATGATCGGCAGGTCCGGGCGCAGCTTTTTCAGGCGCGGCAGCAAATCGAGGGCGTTGCTGTCCGGCATGACGATATCGGAGACCACAAGATCGCCCTCGCCCTGCGACACCCATTGCCAGAGCGTCGCGCCATTGCCGGTGGCGCGGACATCATACCCGGCCCGGCTCAGGGCCTGGCTGAGAACGGTGCGGATTGCAGGATCGTCATCGACGACGAGAATTTGACCTTCCGGCATAAGATTCCTGTTTAATACATTGTTTTAAATAGATTTTTGCTTTTATCGCAAAAGTTTCCAGCCATGGGCAGTAGAATACGAAACACCGTGCGACCGGGAGCGGAGGAACACTCGACGATTCCCCCAAGATCACCCACCAGTTTCGCGACCAATGGCAGCCCCAACCCGGAACCTTGCACCTTGGTAGTGATGAACGGCTCGAACACCCCGTCCAGCAAGTCATCAGGAATGCCGGGTCCATTGTCGCGCACGGCGATTTCAATCGGCAAACCTATACGCTCCTGCGAACCCGGCATGCGCAGCCGCACACCGGAGCGGAACGCGGTCGAAAGGGCAATCTCGCCGTCTGCTCGTTCCGGCCCAATCGCCTCCGCCGCGTTCTTGATGAGGTTGAGCAGAATACGGGTGAGATGATCGCGGTTGCCGAATACCAGCGGCAGCGAGGGGTCGTAATCCTCAGAAATCTGGATATGCCGGGCAAACCCCGAAGCAGCAGCACGCCGGACATGCTCCAGTACGTCATGAACGTTGAGTTTCTGGCGCTCGATATGCCTGTCGGTGCCGAACAGCTCCATCCGATCAACCAGTTGCACTATCCTGTCGGCTTCATCGCGGATCAGTTGCGTCAGCACCGCGTCCTCGCCTGACGCCGATTGTTCCAGCAATTGTGCCGCGCCACGAATGCCGGCAAGCGGGTTCTTGACCTCATGCGCCAACATCGCCCCCAGAGCAGAGATAGATCGCGCCGCACCACGATGAGTCAGTTGTCGGTCCATCTTTTCGATCATTGTCCGTTCCTGAAGCATCAGGATCACGCCGCCCTCCACGTCTGCGAGCGGGCCGGCAAACACGTCGACGATCCGCTCGGTACCGATCTTCGGCGTTCCGACATCGAGGCGGTATTCGTTGACGCTGGCATTACGGCGACGAACGTCTTCGACGAGATCGAGAACCGGCGAACCAAACGGCAGCAAATCCTTCAAAGCCTGTCGTAGCATCATCCTGACACCGAGGCGAAAAAAGGCTTCAGCCGCCGCGTTAGCGGCAAGGATACGCCCATCGGCGGCAACGGCGAGAACCGGAACCGGCAGGGCGTTCAGGACGATTTCGCCATCAATGCTCACTCAGCCGCCTCCCTCGCAACAACCTCTCCTACCGGTTCTCCCGAGTTTCGCAGGGCCAGGGAACGGAGCAATCCGGTGACGACTGCCGGATCGTCGGAGGTCACCAAAGTCAGACGCTCCCATGCATCGAAGCCTGAAAATTCTTCGCAAAATACGTCCGAAAATGCCGCCAAGTGTTTGCGGGCATGACGCAATCCCATGGCGCTACCATAGAGCGACAGCAAACCCTCATAATGCTCAATGATGGCCTCTACCCGAGCGATTGCGGATGGAGACGGAACCGTGTTGCCACGCAATGCCGCCGCTATCTGTCCGATGAGCCATGGTTGCCCCATCGCCGCCCGCCCGACCATGACTGCCTGCGCCCCGGACAGGTGCAAACAGGAGGCGGCATCGGCAATGCAGGCAATATCACCATTAGCGATAACGGGAATATCCACAGCCTCGACAACGGCGGCAATCGCCCGCCAGTCCGCCTGCCCCTTGTAGAATTGCTGGCGAGTACGCCCGTGAACGGTCACGGCTTGGATGCCAATATCCTGCGCCCTACGCGCCAATAGCGGCGCATTGAGGGAGGCGGCATCCCAGCCAAGCCGCATCTTGACGGTGACAGGGATCGACACCGCCGAAACCACCGCCTGCATCAATTGTTCCGCCAGGGCAGGATCGCGCATCAGTGCCGAGCCGGACAGACCACCGACAACCCGCTTCGCCGGGCAACCCATGTTGATGTCGATAATATCCGCCCCGGCTGCCTCGGCACATCGCGCGGCTTCCGCCATCCAGTACGGATCGCAGCCCGCAAGCTGCGTCACATGCGGAACGATGCCCTGCCCCTCGGTCCGGACCCGTGCTTCCGTATCGCCCAGCGCCAGATCGGCGGATGCCGCCATTTCGGACACGACAAGACTTGCCCCGAACCGCCGGGCTATCCGGCGGAATACGACATCGGTCACTCCGGACATCGGAGCCAGAACCGCCCGACCATCCACTGCGATGGGGCCGATGCGAAAGCCGTTTTGCTGAGCATGAGTCATTTTGCACAAAATTTAAGCAGTTTCCGCGAGGCTGGCAATGCCGCTTTCGGCCAAACAATTGCCTTACGGGCGTCGAGCCATTATCTCGAAGAT
>JAVBRX010000049.1:0-6032 GCA_031547465.1 Microvirga sp.
GAATTGGGTAGCCGCATGGAAGGCGGCCTGGAGGCTTATCTGAAGATGATGAGTGACAGACATCCAATCGGACATGCGGGCGAACCGGAGGATGTCGCTTACGCTATCCTTTTCCTGGCATCCGACGAAGCCCGTTTTGTCACCGGTGCAGCTCTCACAGTTGATGGCGGTTACACAGCAGCCTGACACGGAAGGCGCAGACAAAAGAAACGGGGCCGATGTCCATAGGAACACCGACCCCGCAAATAACGGTTTTACAAAAATCAGGCAGCAATCACGCCCCGAGTACGGACGACGGATCGACCTTCACCCCCGGCCCCATGGTCGAGGACACGGCGACGCGCTGGATATAGGTGCCTTTGGCTCCCGACGGCTTGGCCTTGGCGACCGCATCGGCGAACGCCTTGATATTTTCGACCAGCTTGGCATTGTCGAACGACATCTTGCCAATGCCTGCATGGACGATACCGGCCTTTTCGACACGGAACTCGACCGCGCCGCCCTTGGCGGCATTGACAGCACCAGTAACATCCATCGTTACCGTACCGACCTTCGGGTTCGGCATCAGGCCGCGCGGGCCGAGCACCTTACCGAGGCGGCCAACGAGCGGCATCATGTCGGGGGTAGCAATGCAGCGGTCGAACTCGATCTTGCCGCCGTTGACGGTCTCGAACAGATCCTCAGCACCAACGATATCAGCGCCAGCGGCCTTGGCCTCGTCGGCCTTGGCACCGCGGGCAAACACTGCGACCCGCACCGTCCGGCCAGAACCGTTCGGCAGGTTGCAGACGCCGCGAACCATCTGGTCGGCATGACGCGGATCGACGCCGAGATTCATCGCCACTTCGATCGTCTCGTCGAACTTGGCAGTAGCCCGTTCCTTAATGAACTTGATCGCCTCGTCCAGGGGATAAAGCTTCGTGCGGTTGATGCCCTCGCGAGCAGCGCGGATGCGCTTACCTTCTTTCGCCATCGTTCCCTCCTCAGCCAGCAACGTCCAGGCCCATGGACCGGGCGGACCCTTCGATCATGGCCACAGCGGCCTCGACGGTATCGCAGTTGAGATCAGCCATTTTCTTCTCGGCGATCTCGCGCACCTGCGCCTTCGTCACGGTGCCGGACTTGTTGCCCTTGCCGGGTGTCTGCGCGCCCTTGTCGATCTTGGCCGCCTTCTTCAGATAATAGGAAACCGGCGGCTGCTTCATCTCGAAGGTGAAGGAGCGGTCCGCATACGCGGTGATAATCACCGGGATCGGAGTACCCTTCTCCATCTGCGCCGTCTTCGCATTGAAGGCCTTGCAGAATTCCATGATGTTCAGGCCACGCTGACCGAGCGCCGGGCCAATGGGGGGAGACGGGTTGGCTGCGCCCGCAGGCACCTGCAGCTTTACGTAACCCGTAATTTTCTTCGCCATGGGAGATCCTTGACGTTGGAACGCGCCCGGTGCCGACCGGACGGATTCTTCTGCTTCAGGTTGCGGTACGGCCCCGAAACTCCGGCTGGCGACCGGAAAGACCTCCCGCAAGTGTGCGCCCCTTATCCCCTTTCATGGGACAGGAGCAGCAGCGCGGCAAACCGCGCTACTTCGAGTCAGAGCTTGTCGACCTGACCGTATTCCAGCTCCACCGGTGTGGCGCGACCGAAAATCGACACCGCCACTTTCAGGCGCGCTCGCGCCTCGTCAACTTCTTCAACGACACCATTGAACGATGCGAACGGTCCATCAGACACACGCACCTGCTCGCCGATTTCGAAGGAGACAGACGGCTTCGGATGATCGACACCTTGCGCGACCTGCCCCTTGATCCGCTCCGCCTCGACATCGGGGATCGGCACCGGCTTGGCTTTGTCTGCCCCGAGGAAACCCGTCACTTTCGGTGTGTTCTTGATCAAATGATAGATATCGTCGGTCAGATCGCACCGCACCAACACATAGCCGGGAAAAAACTTCCGTTCGGCATCGACCTTCCGCCCACGCCGGATCTCGACGACCTTTTCGGTCGGCACCAGAATCTCTTCGAATTTGTCGCTCAGGCCCCGCTGATCTGCCTGATCGCGGATTGATTGCGCAACCTTGTTCTCGAAATTTGAATAGGCATGGACGATATACCAGCGCTTTGTCATTCCGTTTCCCCTCAGCCGCCGAACCCGGTGTAAAGGAACTTGATGACCGCGCTCCAGACAAAATCGACGGAAATAAAGAACAGGCTGGCCAAGGCAACCATCACCAGAACCATTCCGGTCGTGATCAGAACCTCCTTGCGGGTCGGCCATGTCACTTTGGCCGCTTCGGCGCGAACCTGCTGAAAAAACTGGAGAGGATTTATCTTTGCCATGCTCTTTTACAACCGTGCTCAGCCTTCGCCGCAGGCGTATCCTGCCTTGTCCTGTCAGAACTCGATGCCCTGAATGCCCTATGCCTTCCGGTAAACGCCTGACCGAAGCATTCCCGCCAAGCGTTAAGCGCCAACTTCCAGAAACTGCATTCTCTTTTGGAAAACGCATTTCCTCAGGCAACCAGATCGCTAAAACCAGATTGCCTTAGAATTCAGGCCGCCAGCAGATATTCTGCATCTGCTCACAGTTTCTGAAACTGGCAACGGCGCGGGACAAACCTGCCACGCGCCACCCCGGTTTATTCAATTTCACGGGCGTCTCTGTCTCAAAGCATCCCGCAATTGCCTGCACAGCATCAGGCCGAAAGCCTGAACCGCTGGCAGGAGTGGAGGGGCTCGAACCCCCAACCCCCGGTTTTGGAGACCGGTGCTCTAGCCAATTGAGCTACACTCCTTCAGCAGCCCGTTGCCCGAACCGAAATTCGGGCAACGAACGAAAATCATATCAATCCAGGACCTGAGCGACGACGCCGGCACCGACGGTACGGCCACCTTCACGGATAGCGAAGCGGAGCTTCTCTTCCATGGCGATCGGCGTGATCAGCGACACTTCCATCGTCACGTTGTCCCCGGGCATAACCATCTCGACGCCTTCAGGAAGCGTCACGATCCCGGTCACGTCCGTCGTCCGGAAATAAAACTGCGGACGGTAATTCCCGAAAAACGGCGTATGACGTCCGCCCTCTTCCTTCGTCAGGATATACGCTTCCGCCTTGAACTTCGCATGTGGCTTAACCGATCCCGGCTTGCACACAACCTGGCCGCGCTCGACGTCCTCGCGCTTCGTACCGCGAAGCAGAATGCCGACATTGTCCCCGGCCTCGCCCTGGTCCAGAAGACGGCGGAACATCTCGACGCCCGTAACTGTCGTCTTCTGCGTCGCACGAATGCCGATAATCTCGACTTCCTCGCCAACCTTGATGATCCCGCGCTCAATGCGGCCCGTCACAACCGTACCGCGACCCGATATCGAGAAAACGTCTTCAATCGGCATCAGGAACGGGAGATCCTTCGGACGCTCAGGCTGAGGAATATACGAATCAACCGCTTCCATCAGGGAAAGGATAGCCTCGCGGCCAATCTTCGGCTCACGATCCTCAAGCGCGCAAAGCGCAGAACCCTTCACAACCGGAATGTCGTCCCCGGGGAAGTCATACTTCGAAAGAAGCTCGCGAACCTCAAGCTCGACAAGATCGAGAAGCTCAGCATCGTCGACCATGTCCACCTTGTTCATGAACACGACAAGCGCAGGAACGCCCACCTGACGCGCGAGAAGAATGTGCTCGCGGGTCTGGGGCATCGGCCCGTCCGCAGCAGAAACCACAAGAATCGCTCCGTCCATCTGCGCCGCGCCCGTGATCATGTTCTTCACATAGTCAGCGTGACCAGGGCAATCAACGTGCGCATAGTGACGGTTCGCCGTCTCGTACTCAACGTGGGCCGTCGAAATCGTGATCCCGCGTGCCCGCTCCTCAGGAGCCTTGTCAATCTGGTCGTACGCCGTAAACTTCGCTCCGCCGGCTTCCGCAAGGACCTTCGTAATCGCCGCAGTCAGCGACGTCTTACCATGGTCAACGTGCCCAATCGTCCCGATGTTGCAGTGCGGCTTCGTCCGCGCAAACTTTTCCTTGGCCATTGCCTAACTCCCTCAATGGGTAGCGCGCCCACATCTCACGGCGCTGATTTCAATTATCCGTGTTATGCGAACTTCGCTTGGATTTCGGTAGCGACGTTCGACGGCACTTGTTCGTAGTGATCGAATTGCATTGTGTAGTTCGCGCGGCCCTGCGACATGGACCGCAGCGTATTGACGTAGCCGAACATATTGGCAAGCGGCACCATCGCATTGACGATAACGGCATTGCCACGCATGTCCTGTCCTTGAATATGCCCACGGCGAGAGTTCAGATCGCCGATGACCGAACCGGTGTAATCCTCCGGCGTCACCACCTCGACCTTCATCACCGGTTCGAGCAAAACCGAAGCCCCCTTCTGAAGAGCTTCGCGCAAGGCGGCCCGGGCGGCAATTTCGAAAGCAAGCGCTGACGAGTCGACTTCGTGATACGCGCCGTCCACCAACTTCACCGACAAATCGACCACCGGGAACCCGGCCAGGACACCTGCGCCAAGTACGCTCTGCAGGCCTTTTTCAACACCGGGGATGTATTCTTTCGGAACCGAACCACCGACGATCTGGCTCTCGAACGAAAAACCGCTACCTGGCTCGCCCGGCTCGACGACGATCTTCACCCGACCGAATTGGCCGGAGCCACCGCTCTGCTTCTTGTGTGTGTAATCGATCTCGGTCCGCTTCGTGAGCTTCTCGCGATAGGCCACCTGCGGCGCGCCGATATTGGCATCGACCTTATAGGTGCGACGCAAGATATCGACCTTGATGTCGAGGTGCAGTTCGCCCATCCCCTTGAGGATGGTCTGTCCGGATTCCTGATCGGTGGACACGCGGAACGACGGATCCTCGGCAGCGAGCTTCGACAGGGCGATACCGAGCTTTTCCTGATCGGCCTTGGATTTTGGCTCAATGGCGATCTCAATCACCGGCTCGGGGAACTCCATCTTCTCGAGAATGATCGGCTTGAGGGGATCGCACAGCGTATCGCCAGTGCGCGTCTCCTTCAGACCGGCCAGCGCAACGATGTCACCGGCATAAATCTCTTTGATGTCTTCCCGGCTATTGGCGTGCATTAACAGGATACGACCAATACGCTCGCGCTTCTCGCGGGTCGAGTTGGCCACCGAGATGCCACTCTCCGCCTTGCCGGAATAGACGCGACAGAACGTGATCGTGCCGACGAACGGATCGTCCATAATCTTGAACGCCAGCATGGCGAAGGGCTCTTCGTCCTTCGGACGACGGGAGATCTGTTCATCCGTGTTAGCCGGATTGATGCCGAAAATTTCTTCACGATCAGCAGGTGACGGCAGATAGTCGACCACCGCATCGATCAGAGGCTGCACACCCTTGTTCTTGAACGCCGTGCCGCACAGAACCGGGTGGAACGCGCGCTGCTGCACCGCCCTGCGAATCAGCTTGCGCAATGCAGCCTCATCAGGCTCATGACCATCAAGATACGCCGTCATGGCATCGTCATCAAGTTCGACACAAGCCTCAACCAACTTCTGCCGGTACTCGACCGCCAGTTCCTTGAGGTTGTCGGGAATCTCTTCCACGTCGAAATTGGAACCGAGCGCATCGCCGGACCAGATCAATGCCTTCATCGTCACCAAATCGACAACGCCCTGGAAATCGGATTCGGCTCCGATCGGCAATTGCAAACAGACCGGCTTGCCAGCGACACGATCAACGATCATAGCCACACAGCGGAAGAAGTCAGCGCCGATCTTGTCCATCTTATTGACGAAGACGACACGCGGCACGTCATACTTGTCGGCCTGACGCCACACCGTTTCGGTCTGCGGTTCGACACCCTGGTTACCATCAAGCACACACACCGCGCCATCAAGGACGCGCAGCGAACGCTCCACTTCAATGGTGAAGTCGACGTGACCGGGAGTATCGATGATGTTCAGGCGCTTACCCCGCCAGAAACAGGTCGTCGCAGCCGAGGTGATGGTAATACCACGCTCCTGCTCCTGTTCCATGAAGTCCATCGTGG
>JAVBRX010000112.1:0-3522 GCA_031547465.1 Microvirga sp.
GCGGCTGATGGCCGAGGAAGGCATTCATTATTACCACGAACACCGCGCCGACGGGCACCGGCTGGTGCTTTCCGATATCGGCATCAATACCAAAGCGGTCGAGAACGCGACGATCGAATACAACGCCGTTCCCGGCGGCGATACCAGGGGGACGTTCATCCGCTCGTTCCGCTGGCGGCAGGAGGTCAGATCCACCCGCACCGAGCTGAAGGATTACACCTTCTGGCAGCCGCGAGCACCGTTGCGAGAATATAGCGGCGGCGCGAAGCCGCCGGGCCATGCCGACGATTACGAGATGTATGATTTTCCCGGACGTCACAAGACGAACAAGGATGGCAAACAATTCGCGCATTGGTGGCTGGAAAGCCTGCGCTGCGAAGCCGCGCTCGGCTTCGGCGAAGGCTATTGCCCGCAGCTTTCCCCCGGCAAGGCGTTCACGCTTGCCGAGCATGACGACAAGGCGCTGAACAAGGAATACTTCCTGGTGGAAGTGAACCATTCGGGCGAGCAGCCGGGCGCGCTGGAGGAGGACGCGGGCGAGGAAAGCATCGCGCAAGGCGGCACACAATTGCGGACCGATTTTCGCTGCACGCCGATCTCGGTGCCGTGGCGGCCTCAGCAGCGCACCAGGCCGGTGGTCGACGGGCCGCAGATGGCGAAAGTTGTCGGCCCGCCCGATGAAGAAATTTATTGCGACGATCAGGGGCGAGTAAAAATTCTTTTTATGTGGGATCGTTATGCTAAAGGCGATGATACATCTTCGTGCTGGATCCGCGTGACGCAGCCGTGGAGCGGGCCGCGTTGGGGGCATATTGCCATTCCGCGGGTCGGGACGGAAGTTCTGGTGGAGTTTCTCGATGGCGACCCGGATCAGCCGATTGTCAACTCTCGCGGTTTCCACGATGCGCATCGCGCTCCGTATGAACTGCCGAAACACAAGACGCGGATGACGATCCAGACGAAGACGCACAAGGGCAACGGCTACAACGAACTGCGGTTCGAGGACGAGAAAGGCGAGGAAGAGGTTTATGTTCGTGCCGAAAAGGACATGAACGTTAAAGTATTCAATAATCATACCGAGACGATTGATAACCACGATGTTCAGTATGTCGGCAACAACCGACAGATCGAGGTCAGGAATAATCATGACGAAAGCATCGGCGGTAATCTGTCGCTGAGCGTCGGACCGAGCGGCATTGGCAGCATCGTTACATCGGCATTGGCAAAACTTGCCGGTGGTATCGGCGATATTGCCAAAGGACTTGGCCTTCCTGGTGTATTAAATCCAGGAGAAGGTAACATGATACTGAGCGTAGAGAAAAATCGCATTGAAACAATCGGAGTTAGCGATACGCTCACGGTTGGAATGAAGAAGAGTGAGCTTGTCGGCCTCGATTACACAATCAATGTCGGCAAGGAAATGAACATCGTTGCTGGAGACAAGCTGACAATAACAGTCGGAAAATCAACTTTTACTATGGAGAAGGATGGTTCGATCACGTTCACGGGCAGCAACATGAACATTACGATGTCCGGGCCGGTTCAGGTCAACGGCAAAGTCATAGACATGAACTGAGTACGAAACCATGCACTTGCGCAATTACTCGCCATTCTCCGCTTTTGCCTTCCGGCATTACCGGAAGGATGGGGTTCTGATGGCCGTGATTTCTGTCATAGGGACGTTTCATATCCATAAGGACCGTCCGCTCATCCGTTCGGAGGAGTAGGATCCTGTTCAACTGACGGATGAGTATGACGGCTCGCCACAGAATGGCGAACTGCTGCGGGCGAACGATCTTGTGCCGTTCAAATCGGCGGCAGACATTACCGTGCGCGGATTCTCCTTTCCGCCCGAGGAAACGCCGCAAAGCTCATGGTTGTGCGGCCTGCGGGTCGGAACGCTGGAGCGGGTTGTCCGGGTTCATGGCCAGCGTGTCTGGCATCCGAACTGGGTAGAGGAAGAGGCCGGGTTTCTTCGCCCCAGGGTTGAACGCCGTTTTCTGGGGTGGGAGCTTCAACAGGCAAAACCGGCGCGGGCGGTCTCGCTTTCATGGCGTCTGGCATTCGGCGGCACTCTGCAAACACCTTCAAAAGAAGCTCTCCCGAGAGAAGCCCCTCCGATTGTTTTCGAGAAAAACCCGCTCGGGCTTGGCTGGTTCGATCCTGAAAATGCAGCCAGGGATACGGACATTCATGCCCCTAGCCTGGAAACGGGGGAGGCTCCTGTCGGCCCGCCTGACAAACTCTATGAACCTTGCGGCTTCATGCCGGTTCCGCCGGCGTGGAAACAGAGGCTGCAATTCGCAGGAACCTATGACGATGCCTGGCTGAACAGCCGCCATCCGTTGCCGCCGCCGGATTTCGATTACCGCTTTTACCAGTGCGCTCCCCCCGGACTGATTTACGACGGGTATCTGAACGGTGGGGAAGAGGTGCAGCTTGCCTGCCTTCATCCGTTCGTTCGCAATATCCATAGCCGGGTGCCGCAGCCGCGCCTGACGGCGCTGGTGCGCTATACGGACGGGCGAATGCGGAGCCGCCCGTTGAACTGCGACGGGCTGCATTTCGACATGATACGCAAACCCGCAACCGTTCACCTGACATGGCGCGACTGGCTCCCCGCCGAGGGAATCCGGGTGATCGATCTCGATGCGGACAACCGCGCCGGGGTCGAGCATGACGCCTTGCAGGCGGAACTGGCGAAATCCCGGCCACTGGACGGGTTTTCACCATCTTGACGCGACGAATGTCCTGGAGACGAGAAAATGGCGATTGATCCGAATACCCAACTGGAAACGGGAGGCCGTTTCAATCATGGCTTCCCGGCGTTGAGATCCGGTGCGCCGCTCATGGGCCGGTGGACGACCAAGGTCATCATCATTCTGGGCAAGGAAGGCGACCCTATCGATGACGGAAAGGCCGTTGTGCCACCTCAAGGGGCGCGGGAGGATGGAGCGGGAATCGTCGTCAACGCCGCTCCCGATGTCTGCAAGACGCCCATGGGCAGTTCGACACCGCCGGTCCCTTACAGCATCGTTGCCAGGCTGAACGAGCAGGCGCGGACGACAACGAGCGTCCGGCTGCGGCGCAAGCTCAAGACCTACACGATGGCGAGCCACACCACCTGCTGCCACGGCGACGAGGCGGGCAGCGCCACCGGCGTCAAATCCGGCACGGTGGGGGATATTTGTGAGCCGAAAACCCATTCCTCCAAGGTGCGAGCGGAGGGGCACTGGATCATCCGCCACGACGACGAATTCTGGATGAACAGCAGGAACACGACCGGGTTTCTGACCTATACCGGCGACAGCGGCAATTACTGGCCACGCCAGCGTTCGCCCGACCCGGAAACGAATAAGGAAGAGGAAAAGCTGATTGAGGAGGCGAAAGCTCATCCGAATGTCGAATATATAGAGACCGACCGGGTGAAGACAAAGCGCATTCAGGTGATCGACGTTACCGACGAGCGCGCGTTCGTTCAGACGGCGCAAGGTTTCGACCCCTCTTATGGGCGTCATGTGC
>JAVBRX010000083.1:0-20958 GCA_031547465.1 Microvirga sp.
GTCCAGCGCCCGCACCAGATACGACCGGGCACTGATGCGCAGATCGTTCAATGCCGCGCGCAAACGCTCCGAATCCTCGCCCTTGACGATCTCCTCCCGCAACACGCCGCTCCGACGCAGGGTTTCTTCCGGAAGGTAGACCTGCCCGCGCCGCGCATGCCATGGAAACGCCCGGAGCAAGCCCGTCAGAGCGTAAGCGACGCCGCCATACCCGGCGGTATCGGCGGAGCCGGGTTCTCCTCCCTTCCCGACAAGAACGATTTCAGCCAGCCGGATGAGCGACGAGGATGTTTCACCGCAATAGCCTTCGAGATCGCCGAAAGCCCGCATCGGATCGTCGTAAAGGTCGAACGCGCGGGCATCGATCAGGTTCTGAAAGGTCGCTCTCGGTAATGAAAAGGTTTCGATCGTCCGCAACAGCGCATCGGCGACAGGATTCGCCCGAACGGCGGCATCCCCCCCCTCGCCCAAGGCATCGCGCCACCATTGCAGGCGGATCTCTCCGGTTATCGCTTTACTGACGGTTTCCCGGATGCGAGAGATTTCAAAGCTGAACGCGTAGAGTGCGAACAGGAACGGGCGCTTGTCGGCAGGTGCATACAATGTCGCAAGATACCGGTCGCCGTCTCCCCGGCGCACGGCGTCCTCGCAATGGCGAAAGGAAAAATCGTCGGAGGCGGCCATTGTCGTGCGCTGTTCCATTCAACCCGGGCGGTTTAACCCCGCTCTAAGTTTTCTTTAGTTGTCACACTTCGTCCCGCCGAACCGGTTTCCACTTCGGCGCAAAGCGCTCTAATCCACCGCGATCAGGGCCGCTGCCACCTTGCGGTTTTCCCCGGCGAGAATGTTATAGGTTCGCGCCGCGCTGCCTGTCGACAGCACTTCTATCGAGCGGATGCCTGCCTGTTTCAGACTTGTCCGCAACGCCTCGGACACCGGCACTGGATCGATGCCGGTGCCGATGAACAGGAAGTCGATATCCGCGGCTTCAGTGAGAATGTCCGCGAAGTCGGATTCCATCAACGCGCGCGCGTCCCGCACCTCCCAAGCTTTGATGCCTGAGGGCAGCGCCAGCACCGAACCGCGATGCGACATTCCTGCGAACCGGAAACCGCCGCTGCCATAGGCATCGATAGCATAGCGTCCGGGGACGAACCCGTCATAGACGCGCTGTTTCTCGCTCATCCGGAGACACTCCCTCGGACTTTCAGACCAGATCGGCGAACTTCAGGCCAGGCAGGAAACTACCGCTTGGCCTGTTCATGTGGATCAGGCCGCGTCGGTTTTAGCCGGTTCGGTCTTGCTGCGCACCTCGGCAATCGCCGACCGCACGACCTTAACCTTGACTCCATCAGCGATCTCGACCTCGACCTCAGGAGTACCCTCGACCGCTTTCGTGACCTTGCCGATAAAGCCGCCGCTCGTGACGACGGTATCGCCGCGCTTGATGGCATTCACCAGCTTTTCATGCTCCTTAATCCGGCGCTGTTGCGGACGCAGCATGAAGAAATAGAAGATGGCGAAGATCGGCAGGAGAAATATAAAGCTCGACATGAAATCTGTGGTCGAACTAGCGGCACCGGCGGCTTGCGCAAAGGCGGGGGTAATCAAGCGACATCTCCGTGAAAGAAAAGGCTGTAGGCTTGCATCAACCGCCAGCCGCGTTGCAAAGAGGAGTTGGAACGGACTATACCGATCACTCGTATGAAAGCAAACGAAAGCGCTTCACCTGCTCCGTAATCCAAAACGGTTCAGGTGAAGCGGACATTTCCCATTCCAGCGAATTTTTCAAGGCGCTCTTATGCCGCAAATAGCCAATCAGGATATTCTCCGCGTCCTCCAGCGGATCGCCGACACCTTGGAGCGCCGCGCTCCCGCCGCTCCGGCAATCCCCGACTTTGACGTTTCTGACGCCTTCATCTGGGCGCCCGTCAAAGGCGAACTCATTTCGGTACAGCGCGTCAACCGGGTCGAGATAACCCTGTTGCACGGTATTGACCGGGTGCGCGATCTGCTCATCGAGAATACGCTTCGCTTCGCCAACGGGCTTCCGGCCAACAATGCGCTGCTCTGGGGCGCGCGCGGCATGGGGAAATCATCGCTGGTCAAGGCCGCTCATGCTGAAGTCAACCGTCAGCTAGGCAATGGGGATTATCCGCATCTGAAGCTCATTGAGATCCACCGGGAAGATATTGAATCGCTACCGGATCTGATGTCGCTTCTGCGCTACGACAGGCATCGATTCATCGTTTTCTGCGATGATCTTTCGTTCGATGGCGGCGATACCAGCTACAAATCCCTAAAAGCAGTTCTCGAGGGAGGGATTGAAGGGCGCCCCGACAACACGATCTTTTACGCCCCCTCCAACCGCCGCCATCTGCTACCTCGCGACATGATGGAGAACGAGCGCTCGACGGCGATCAATCCTGGCGAGGCTGTCGAAGAGAAAATCTCGCTCTCCGACCGGTTTGGCCTATGGCTCGGCTTCCACAAATGCAGTCAGGATGAATATCTCGATATGGTGTTCGCTTATATCGACCGTTGGCGGCTGCCGGTCGACCGCGTCGAGGCGCAAGCTGAAGCACTGGAATGGGCGATGACGCGCGGCTCACGCTCCGGGCGTACCGCGTGGCAGTTCATTCAGGATCTTGCCGGGCGTCTAGGACAACCGTTGGGCTGACAGTTCAGAACTTCAATACAAAATGGCAGCGGGTTCAATGCCGCTGCCATTGCATTCACTAAAAATATCGGGGCAGCATCAAAGGCCGCTCAACCTCTGTATCGGATCGACGGGAGTCGAACCCTTGCGAAGTTCGAAGTGCAACTGCGGCGATGTCACGTTGCCGCTCTTGCCAGAAACCGCGATTGTCTGTCCGCGTTTCACCCGTTCACCACGTTTGACGTTGAGGTCACCATTATGGGCATAGGCCGACACGAAACCGTTATCGTGCCGGATCAGCACCAGATTCCCGTATCCTTTGACCTCATCGCCAGCATAGGCAACCGTACCACTTTCCGTCGCCTTGACCGGCGTTCCTTCGGGAAGGGCGATATTGATGCCGTCATTGCCACTGGCAGCGTTGAAGCCAGAAATCACCCGGCCCCGAGCCGGCCAGCGGAAATCCGTTCCATCAGCGGAAATGCTCTGCGCCGGTTCCTCGACCGCTACCGGTCGCACCACCGCCTCGTGCCGTGCCGCTTCGGGTCTTTGCGGAACTGCCGCCACGGGTTCAATGACAGACCGCGCTGCCGGAGTGGCAGTTGTCGGCTTGGCGACAACTGCAACTGCTGGCTTGGCGACCGTGCCAACGCCGTTCGAGCGTATCTCCGCAGTCGCATTCGGCTTGACGACCACCGGAGTGGCAACGGGCATTGCGGCAGCCTGCAATACGGGTCGACGCGGCGGAGCCGGAGCAACAGAGGCTTGTCGCGAAGCAACTGCAACGCTTCCCGGCTTCTCCGGAACATTGACGACTGGACGCTGCGCGGTAGCCTGCTTAGCCGAACCATAGGCTTCGGCAACCTTATCCTTGCCTGTATAGGGCGCACGCACCACAGCAGATGACACCGCCGCTCCCGTGGCTCTTACCGACGATTGAGCCGTGCCGGTGGCATCGTAAATCGGGACGATGATTTCTCGCCCTGGCACGATCTGGGAGCCGTTACTCAGGTTATTCGCCGAAAGAAGGGCATTCGCAGGCACACCGTAACGATTCGAGATCGTGTGAATTGTATCGTTCTCGCCAACGGAAATCCGGGTTCCGCCGTTTGCCGTCCAGCCGCCCTGCCCGACGGTAACAACCGGCTGGTTGGACGGAGCAACGACGACAGGTTGCGGCTGGGACTGCTGCTGATATTGAGGCTGCTGCTGCGAAAAGCCGGAGGATGAGCCGAACCAATTGCCAAAGCGGCTTTGCGATTGCGCTGCCGGACGGGGATTGTGTTCAATAGATCCCGTGGTGAACGGATCAGAAAACGGATTCCCCTTGAAGCGATCACTATCCATGCTGCATCCGGCAACGATCCCGCCCACTGCCCCGATAAAGGCGGCACGAGCCAGAAGCTGCCTGTCCAGCACTTTCAAAACACTACGCATGGACGCTCACCACAATTACGCAACGCAACAATTACTGGACCATACAAGCGATCACGTCTTAAATTAACGTATATGAGCGTGGTTAACGGTCATTCTTGGTGCGCAATTTCGCCTGAATTCCCATCATGGTTTACTACGAATGAGGTCAATTTCGTCAAACGCAACGGCAAACCCTGCTCATATCGCAGTTGCTTGTCCATCAGCCGCTCGATGCCGACAAGGCGCGGCAGACCGGTAGTTGCCACTGCGCCGACGACTCGCCCTCCGGAAGGGATTAGCGTCGTCACAGTCTCGGGGATCTCCGGCAATGCGCCATTCAGGATCACCCTGTCGAAATGAACGCCGCGCAACCGCCGCGTCAACCCGTCGCCAACCTCGAATGTCACCGAAGCGGCAAGACCGACGATCCTCACATGCTCTCTTGCCGCAGCTGTCAACGGTGCATACTGCTCCACCGTCACGACCGAGCAGCCAAGCCGGGCCAGAAGCGCTGTCACATAGCCGCTGCCGGTGCCAATCTCCAGCACCCGCTGCCCTTCCCTCACCTCCAGGCTCGCCAACATCTTGGCGACAGTCCCGGGAGCGGTCATTGTCTGTCCGCACGGTAGGGGTAGCGCCATGTCCGAACGGGCGAGATCGCGGAAACGGTTGGGGGCAAACACTTCGCGTGGCATCTGCTCCATGGCGCGCAGCAAATCCGTATCCCGAACCCCCTGCTCGCGCAAGCCGAGGATAAACGCTGCCGAACCGATGGCCGCGGCTTTAGCGCCAACCGTCCGGTCAAAAAGCGGGGTCAGAGACATGGGAGCAATCATCCATTCGGCGAAAGGCGCGCGCGGTCCTGCCGCTCATGATCGCGCATTCTGAAAGTTAAGTAGCCTTGAAAGCCTCGGCATAGTGAGCCAGCGTCCGCTCGTCCGTCATATCGAGGCGCAACGGTGTCACGGCAATGCGGTTATCGTCAATGGCCCATAGATCGCTGCCATGTACCGTATCGATGGAGGATTTCTGGAATGCCAGCCAGAAATAAGGGATTCCACGCCCATCATGCCGCTCGTCGAGGCGCAGCAACCCTTGCCAGCGCTGCCCCTGCGTCGCAGCGACAGTGCCCTTCACTTCCCACGGCTCGCAATCGGGAAAGTTGATGTTGACGAGTGTTTCCTTCGGGATGCCGAGTTCCAGCACCTTGCGGATCACGGCAGGCGCATGAGCTTCGGCGCATTGCCATTTCACCTGATCGCGCCCACCGGGGCCGTAGGCCTGCGACAGGGCAATGGACGGAACGCCGAGAATGGTGCCTTCAATGGCTCCAGCCACAGTGCCGGAATAGCTCACGTCCTCGGCAACGTTCTGCCCGCGATTGACCCCGGACAGAACCAAATCCGGTGGCGTGTCGGCCATGAGATGCCGCACCCCCATGATGACGCAGTCGGTCGGCGTTCCCTTCACGGCGAAATGGCGCTCGGAAATCTGCCGCAGCCGCAACGGATCGTTGAGCGACAGCGAATGCGACACGCCGCTCTGGTCCGATTCCGGCGCGACCACCCAGACATCGTCGGACAGAACACGAGCGATCCGCTCCAGAGCACCGATCCCGAGCGCGTTGATACCGTCATCATTGGTACAGAGAATGCGCATGATCGCCTTTCGCTTTCATCGACGGCGCATCGTCCGGCCCGTCAGCCGCCGATGCGCGTCATCCCACCCATATAGGGCCGCAGAACCTCGGGCACCGTTACAGAGCCGTCCTCGTTCTGGTAGTTCTCCAGAACTGCGATCAGAGCGCGCCCGACGGCGATGCCGGAGCCGTTGAGTGTATGCACGAAGCGTGTGCCTTTCTCGTCCTTCAGACGATAACGCGCATTCATGCGCCGGGCCTGGAAATCGCCACAGACCGAGCAACTGGAAATCTCGCGATAGGTCTTCTGGCCCGGAAGCCACGCCTCGATGTCGTAGGTCTTCATCGCGCCGAAGCCCATATCGCCGGAACATAATGTCATCACACGATAAGGAACGTCGAGCCGTTTCAGCACCGTTTCGGCGCAGGCGAGCATCCGTTCGTGCTCAGTGGCGGAGGTTTCCGGCGTGGTGATCGACACCAGTTCGCATTTCATGAACTGGTGCTGGCGCAACATACCGCGCGTATCGCGTCCTGCCGCCCCAGCCTCGGAGCGGAAGCAGGCAGTCAGACCAGTAAAGCGTAACGGCAGCTCTTCCTCGGAAAGTACCGTTTCGCGCACCAGATTAGTCAGCGGTACTTCGGCGGTGGGAATGAGCCACATCCCGCCGGATACGGCGAACTGATCGTCGCGAAATTTCGGCAGTTGTGCCGTCCCGAACATCGCTTCGTCGCGCACCAGCAGCGGCGGGGCAATTTCCGTGTAGCCATGCTCGTTGGTGTGCAGATCAACCATGAACTGTCCAAGCGCCCGCTCCATCCGCGCCAGTTGTCCGCGCAGAATTACGAATCGCGCTCCAGACATTCTGGCCGCCGCCTCGAAATCCATCAACCCGAAGGCTTCACCGAGTTCGAAATGCTGTTTGGCGAACGGCATATCCTTTGGCGTTCCAAACTTATGCCGCTCGACATTGTCCTTTTCGTCCGCGCCAACCGGCACATTCGCACCCGGCAGATTGGGAGTGCTGACGAGGATGGCATCAAGATCGGCCAGCGCCTCGCGCTCCGCCTGTTCAAGGGATGGCATGGTATCCTTCAGGCGGGCGACATCCGCCTGCAAGACTTGCGCGCGCGCCTCGTCCTTTTGCCGCTTCGCCTCACCGATTTCTTTCGAGAGCGCATTGCGGCGCTCCTGCGCCACCTGCAAGGCAGACACCGCATCCTTGCGTTTATCGTCAAGCCCGATCAGCCGCGCCGATAACGGCGCCAGCCCCCGCTTAGCTAACCCTTGATCAAAAAGCTCAGGATTGTCCCGAATCCAACGAATATCGTGCATGGCAAACCCGACTGCCGAGGGTATCTTCCCAGACCGGGAATGCGCTCACCGCTTCACCCAGCCACCTCGCGCGCCACCTCGGCTGCTGCGCGCTTCTTCTCCACCATACGAATGGCAAAGATAGAAATCTCGTAAAGAAGCAGCATCGGAACCGCAAGAGCGATTTGGCTGAATGGATCGGGCGGCGTCAACACCGCCGCGATAATAAAGACAATCAGAATGGCATAGCGGCGTTTTGAAGTAAGAATTTCAGAATTAAGAACCCCAACTTTTGATAAGAGCATAAGCACAATGGGGGTTTGAAAACAAATTCCAAATGCAAATATCAATGTCATTATAATTGACAAATATTCACTTACCTTTGGCAAGTACTCAATTACAGCAGCACCAGGCGTTTTCAATTGTTGCATGTTAAAAGAAAACCGCATCAACAATGGCATTGCAACGAAATAAACAAATAATATTCCAAGAATAAATAAAATAGGTGTGGCAATCAGGTACGGAAGAAATGCTTGTTTTTCGTGCTTATAAAGGCCCGGTGCAACGAATTTATAGATTTGCGAAGCAATCACCGGAAAGGCCAGAAGCATAGCTCCAAAAGCCCCCACTTTCAGATGCGTAAAAAACAATTCAAATGCTTGCGTAAAAATTAACCGTGCGTCTTCAGGCTTTAAGTATTGTGATGTATAAGGACGAACCAATATGTTAAAAATCTGCTCAGAGAAAGAAAAGCAGATAACAAACATCACGACAAAAGCAAGAAGAGACTTTATAAGACGCGACCGCAACTCGATCAGATGATCGATCAGAGGGGCACGCGACGATTCAATATCGTCCTGCAATTCGCTGCTTGGTACTTTATTCATGATTTTGTATTGCCCTCGATAGAAGGCGCAACACTGGAACCAAACTGGACGACATCAGGCTCCGCTCCGGTTTTTTGTTCATCAACCGGTTTTTCAGATCTCTGATCCAACATTTCCTTTGTCGCCGGATAAGGCATGGTGGATGCGGGAGGCTTCTCCTCCTTCTGTTCCTGTGCCTTCATCGTTTCGTCTAGTCCGGCTATAGCATTCTTGAGATCGTCTTTGATTGCATTGACAGGATTAAGTGATCTGGCCGTATCGCTCAATTCCGAAACCTGCTTACGCACATCGTCGAGTT
The DNA here is from genome assembly GCA_031547465.1 of Microvirga sp. Taxonomy (GTDB): domain Bacteria; phylum Pseudomonadota; class Alphaproteobacteria; order Rhizobiales; family Beijerinckiaceae; genus Hohaiivirga. Next base: position 8,215 of record JAVBRX010000083.1, read on the forward strand.
CGGCTTCGCGCATGGCTTCGTCAAACTGGTTACGAAAGTCTCCTGCCATTGCACGTACTTTTGCGACATACTTTCCGATCATCCGCAGGACGCCAGGCAATTCCTTCGGCCCAATAACGATGAGCGCAACAACGCCCACCACGAACATTTCCCAGAAATCAATGCCGAAATCCATCGTTTCGCTCAGAATGCTCAGAAAACCACTCTTTTACAAACGTTGGGCGCCTGCAAAACGAGCCAGTCAAGACAATGCACAGATCCGCTTAGTTGGACTTCTGTTCTGTCTGGGATACGGGCGTCTGCGGAGACACAGTCTGCTGATGCTCAAGCGACTTCACCGGCTCAGCCGTCGAAGACTTGGGGGTATCGTCTTCCGCCATGCCCTTTTTGAAAGCCTTGATGCCCTTGGCAACATCGCCCATAAATTCAGACACCTTGCCCTTGCCGAACAACAAAAGCGCAATGACGCCAACGATGAGCCAATGTTTCCAATCCCACATACCCATTACACACCTCCTGCGCCCAGCTCGAACGCAAATAACCTCACGCCACCTGCACCTTTACGAGCAAGAAGCGGCGAAAACAAGGACATATGGGATTTCTCCCATGGCGAGCAGTTTCCGTCCCGAGAAACGACGCGATAGCACAAGTCTGAACGGGCAGAAACACTCCAACGCAAGTTTAAGTAAATTGGATAGCGGCCAATTGTCCGACAATGGAGCATTGACGATGATCGGCCAAACCGCCCGTCAATCCCCCTGTCTTTTACTCTCTGACATCGGCGGTCATGAACAGGTCGTCCTCGACCGGGTCCTCGTCCTCCCGCAAGGCGCTGTCGTCGGAAGGTAACGGCACGTTGAAACCGGATGGAATGCGCCCTTGCAGGAAACCGGCTCCCTTCAATTCGTCAAGCCCTGGCAGATCGTCGATGGCGCTGAGGCCGAAATGATCGAGGAAGGCAGGTGTCGTGCCATATGTCACCGGCCTACCGGGCGCGCGCCGCCGCCCGCGTAGCCGGACCCAGCCGGTTTCCAGCAGGATATCCAGAGTTCCCTTCGACGTCGAGACACCGCGAATATCCTCAATCTCAGCGCGTGTCACCGGCTGGTGATAGGCGACGATCGACAGCGTCTCCATCGCGGCCCGCGACAGTTTACGCGGTTCGGTGACATTGCGCTTCAAAATGAAGCCGAGGTCGGTGGCAGTTCGGAACGCCCAGCCGCCTGCGACCTGCACGACATTGACGCCTCTGGCGGCATAAAGCCTTGTTAGACTATCGAGAATCGCAGCGACATCAATGCCTTCCGGTAAATGCCCGGCCAGTTCATCCATCATCACCGGCTCAGCGGAGGCAAATAGCAATGCCTCAACAATACGCATGGCCTCGAATTCATCCGGCTCCAAACCGGGCAGACTGCACTCGACACCCTCTTCGTCGCTGAAACCGGGCCGATCCGTTTCCATCATCGCCTCATCCTGCATCGCTGCAACCTGCGCAAATCCTGATATCGCTTCCGCCCCTGTCATGCGTCTCTCCCTGTCGAGGGCTTAATCCAGATCGGCGAGAAGGCCTCTGTCTGTCGCACTGTCAATCGCCCCTCCCGCACCAGTTCAAGGGTAGCGGAAAGTGTCGAGGCAAGCACCGTCGCCCGCTGGCTGGGGTCGCTCATATATTCGAGCAGATAGGCATCGAGGGCCACCCAATCGCCGATCCTGCCGATCAACCGCTCCAGCGCCTCGCGCGCCTCGGCAAGCGTCCAGACCAGACGTTTCGGAAACACCACCTTGGCGTTCATGCATTTCTGCCGTTGTTGGGCATAGGCGGTGAGAAGATCGTAAAGCGTCGCCTCGAAGGTCGGCGTCAGATGAATCTGCACCGGCTCCGGCGCGGCGCGGGCGAAAATATCACGACCGAGGCGTGGCCTATCGTTGAGTTTTTCAGCGGTATTGCGAACGGCTTCAAGTAATTGTAGCCGCAGTGCCAAAGCTGAAGCCAGTTCATCCGCGCTCGGCCCGTCGGCTTCCTGCGGTTCGGGCAACAGAAGGCGCGATTTCAGATAGGCGAGCCAAGCGGCCATCACCAGATAATCGGCGGCCAGTTCGAGCCGGGTGCGTCGCGCCTCCTCGATAAAGGCGAGATATTGTTCCGTGAGCGCCAGAATTGAGATGCGCAGCAGATCGACCTTCTGTCGTCGCGCCAGTTCGAGCAGCAGATCAAGCGGCCCCTCGAACCCGTCAAGATCGACACGCAGCACATCTTCCGCCTCGGCCTGCGCCGAAACCTCCAATGCCGTATCCTCGAACGACAGCGGATCAGCCATGGTGCCTCACAATAAACGGCGCAAATGCGCGTCGAATTGCGCCTGCACGAAAGCGCGGTCCAATGGCTCCGGCTCATGCCGCACACAGGCCAGTGCCGCCCTTGCCCGGCGTTGCGCCACACCGGCCAGAACAGGAGCGGCTTCGGCAACCTGCCGCATCTCCGCCATATCGCCGTTGCAGTGCAAGGCGATGTCGCAGCCAGCCGCTATCGCAGCCGCCGCCCGCTCCCTCAATGTCCCTGAAAGAGCGTGCATCGACAGGTCGTCGCTCATGAGCAGACCGTCGAACCCGATTTCCCGGCGAACGACGGTCTTCAGAATCCGCCGCGAAACTGTCGCCGGATGGTGCTTATCTATCGCCAGATAGACTACATGCGCCGTCATTGCCGCAGGCATGTCGGAGAGTGCCCGAAACGGCGCGAAATCGACCGTCGCCAGTTCTCGACACGAGGACTCGACGGTCGGCAGGCGTTCATGACTATCCACCTTCGCCCGCCCATGACCCGGGATATGCTTCATCACCGGCAGAACCCCGCCCGCCAGTAATCCCTCGGCTGCGGCCCGCCCCAGAATGGCGACGTTGCGCCAATCCTCGCCGTAGGAGCGGTCGCCAATCACCGCTGCGCTGCTGTCCGGTGCGCGCACGTCGAGTACGGGAAGGCAATCGACGGTAATGCCGAGGGAAATCAGATCATGCGCGATGAGCCGCGCCCCGAGCCGGGTCAGTTCCCGGCCTATGAGCGAATCGCGGCTGAAAATATCCGCATATGCCCTTGCCGGTGGATAAGCCTGCCAGTGCGGCGGTCCGAGCCGTTGCACGCGCCCCCCCTCCTGGTCGATCAGGATCGGCGTATCCACCCGCCCGGAAACGGCGCGCAACTCGGCGCACAAGGCCCTCACCTGCTCAGGTGTGGCGATATTGCGCCGGAACAGGATGAACCCCCATGGCTGCGCATCCTTGAAGAAGGCGGTCTCATCGGCGGTCAGGACGAGGCCAGAACAGCCGTAAATGGAAGCGCTAATGGTCATTCACGCGCTTTAGGTCCATGCGCTGACGGGGTCAAGAGATACCCCGCCAAGGCTTTCGAAGGAGCTTGCCGGATGGGTCAATTCTTCGTGGGGAAACACTCCCCACCCGCTTCCGTATAACGCTTGCACATCGCCTGGGCTTCGCTGAAGCTCCCGGCTCCGATGCGAATCCGGTAGATCGTCGCGCCATTGGCGTCGGTCTTGCGGAAATACATTGCCGACCGTCCGCCAAGCTCGGAAGAATGCTGCCGTTGCAGCCGGGCATAGGTCGAGCGCGCCTCGGCTTCCGAACCGGCGGTGCCGATCTGCATCGCATACGCGCTACCGCCTTGCGAGGTTTGCGGGGCATCCCCGGCATTGGATTCCGCCGCTGCAGTAGTCTGGCGAGATTGCGGAAGCGTTGGAATATCCCGGACATTCGGCTGCAACTGCAGCGGACGTCCCGATGTCGCAGATGCGGGGGGCTGGACGGAAGGACGTTGTGGTGGCCTTGCGATGTTCGATCCCGGCGTCGCCGCCGACTGAGATGAATTAGAAGGCGTAGCAGACGAAGACGTTGCGGATGAAGATGTCGCAGGCGACGATGACAATGTCGGCGCGGCCTCGAGCATGGGCGGAGGCGGTGTGGTTGAAGACGGAGAAGGTTGCGTAGCGCTGTTCACCGGAGCCGTCGAATCGCCCACCGTTCCAGGTGGGATGAAGGATTGCGGCGAAGGCTGGGCAGAAGCAACGGGTTGCCCGTTCTCGGCAATCACCGTTCCGTCAGACCGAACAGAGAATGTGCGGACAGGTCGCGGCTCGATCAACTCGATGTTTCTTGGCTGCTGCCCCGATGCTCCTCCCATTCCCGCCGGCTGGAGGGACTGGGGGGATTGTTGCACCACCTGTTCGGCATCGACAGGCTGTTCTTCGCGATCGACCACCCGTGACGGCTGGCTTGGATTCGTCTGGTTATAGATTTCCCTGTTCTGATTGGGAATGACGACTTCATCGGACGTTTGCGGTTGCACCCGCGTCGGCCCGGCATCGGCAGAGACAACCGGCGGCGTAGTACCGGCGCCATCCGTCGAAGAGCGTCCCATAAACCAGTACCCCCCTCCGGCAAGCGCCAGCACCGTTACCAGACCGGCAACAGCGAACGGCCAGCGGGACCGACGTTCTTCCTCATACCCTTCGTGGTCGTAATCGTAATCGTCATCGATTTCCTGATCGTATGCAGCTCCGTAAGCGCGAGGACTGTAACCGTGCGGAGCGGGAGTGTCATAGGCTTCGGCTTGAGCATTACGAACATGGGTCGGTGTCTGCGCTTGAGCGTAGCCGGAATCCTGCTGATCGTAGGATGACGGCGGCACCGGATAAGCCCCCCCGGCATATGTCCCTTGCCGCCGATACGGGTCGTCGGCATGGGTGGCCGGTGGAGCATATGTTGCATCTGGACTGCCATAATCAATCCGATCATCAGAAAACCCGCGCATTTCAGGTTGGGCAGTTGCCCCTCCTCCTTGTCGCGTTGCAGGGTAATCCTGATATGCGACGGACGAAAACTGATCCGGGTAAGAGGTGGGAGCTCCTTCCGCATATGCGCCAGAATCATACACGACAGGCTGAGGCTCTGCTCCTCGCGAAATGGGCTGGACATTCCGCACCGTCGCAGCCCTTGAAGCATCGGACGCGAGCAGGGCATCAAACGGATCGTTTTGTCCGACAATTCGCGCCAGTTCCGCCAGCGGATCTATGGCGGAAGAACGCAGGTCCGGATGTGGGGCTGCGGGATGCGGCTGCGGGGCCTGAGGCTGAGGGTAACCGGGCTGTTGCGGAACCACAGGCTGACTGGACGTGCGCATCTGCCGCTCGATCTCATCAAGATCAACGGCAAAGCGAAGCTTCGTCGGATCGTTCATCGTGCCGGTTCTCCGTCTGACAGGCGGATTTGGCTCACCAAATGACGCGCCTCTCTTCAAAAACGGGCGACCGGAACAAGCCTGCGGACCGGACGCCCTTCATCGCATCTCTTCGGGCGCAGTCACGCCCAGAATATTCAGGCCTGACGCGAGCACACTCCGCACTGCACGGACGAATGCGAGCCTCGCCATTGTTGACGGTACATCGTCCAGTTTAACAAACCGTAATTGTGGCAAGTCTTTGCCCTTGTTCCACAGGGAATGGAAAGCGCTGGCCAATTCATAAAGAAAAAAAGCAATTCTGTGCGGTTCGTGGCTCTTCGCCGCACCTTCGATCAATCGGGGATATGCCGCCAACTGACGCAGAATATCACGCTCCGCCGAATCAGCGAGAATTGTATAATCCGCTGTCGCCAAGGCTTCGGGTGCGGCATTCAGGGTGGCTATCCCTTCCGCCGCCTGCCGGAACACGCTGGCGCACCGTGCATGGGCATATTGCACATAGAACACGGGATTATCCTTCGATTGCTCAAGCACTTTGGCGAGATCGAAATCGAGAGGCGCGTCATTTTTCCTGAACAGCATCATGAAGCGCACGGCATCGCGCCCGACCTCGTCCACGACGTCCCGGAGAGTGACGAACTCTCCGGCCCGTTTCGACATTTTAACTTGTTCGCCGTTACGCAACAAGCGGACAAGTTGGCAAATCTTGACATCAAGCTCGGCCTTGCCCTGGGAGACCGCCGCCACCGCCGCCTGCATCCGCTTGATATAGCCACCATGGTCCGCGCCCCAGACGTCGATCATCGTCGCGAAACCACGCTGGAACTTGGAATAATGATAGGCAATATCGGACGCAAAATACGTGTAGGAACCATCCGACTTCAGAAGCGGGCGGTCGACGTCGTCACCGAATTCAGTAGCTTTGAACAGGGTCTGCTCCCGATCCTCCCAATCGTCGGCGGGCTGGCCTTTCGGCGGCGGCAGACGACCTTCGTAGATCAGCCCACGGTCGCGCAGATCGGCAATCGTCGCGGCAATCTCGTCTGTTTTTCCCTGCGCCAGCGAACGCTCGGAAAAGAACACGTCATGCCGGATATTAAGCGCCGCAAGATCGTCGCGGATCATGTCCATCATTGCGTTGATGGCGGTATCGCGCACGGTGGCGAGCCATTCCGCCTCGGGTTTACCAAGGAGCGCCGTGCTATGGGTTTCAGCAAGTTTTTCCCCAACAGGCTTGAGATAATCGCCCGGATACAGCCCTTCGGGAATAGCGCCAATATCTTCGCCCAAGGCTTCGCGATAGCGTAGATAGGCGGAACGCGCCAGCACATCCACCTGCGCCCCGGCATCGTTGATGTAATATTCTTTCGATAACGGATACCCGGCAAACGCCAGCAATCCAGCCAGGGCATCGCCGAACACAGCCCCGCGCGCATGGCCGACATGCATCGGCCCGGTCGGATTGGCGGAAACGTATTCGACATTCACTGCCCCTGCCCCCGCAACCCCGCCGCGCCCATAGTTTTCGGGATCAAGGACGATGGCGCGCAGCACATCGTAGAACAGTTCGTCCCGCAGCGTCAGGTTGATGAAGCCCGGCCCGGCAACATCGACCTCGACCACAGATGGATCATTCTTCAACTCGGCGGCGATCAGATCGGCCAGCGCCCGCGGGTTGAGCTTCGCCGCCTTCGCCAGCACCATCGCCGCGTTAGTCGAGAGGTCGCCATGCGTGGCGTCGCGCGGTGGCTCAACCACCACGCGCGAGAAATCGAGATCATCGGGGAGCGCTCCGGCCTTGGTCAACCGCGCCAGCACATCGGCGATGCGCCGCTCGAAAAGGGCAAATATGTTCATGTTCGTGTTCCGCTTTTGCAGCGCGCCTATCGCAGATCAGGCGTGACGTCAAACAGCCGCCGATGTTCGCTCGCCGCATAATTGTCCGTCATCCCGGCGATATAATCGCCCGCCTGCATGGCAAACCTGCCCACATCGCCCGGATCGATGCCGCTACGCCATTCTTCCGGCAGCAAATGCGGCTCGACGATATACCTGAAAAACAGGTCGCGGACGATGCTTTCTCCCTGGCGTCGCACGCGCATGACATGCGGGTGCCGATACATCCTCTCATACAGAAGCCGTTTCACCTCCGATTCAGCCTCAGCCATCAACGGGGAAAACGCCACCATTGCCCGGCTTGCGTGGCGAATGGCCTGCGCGTTCTGTGGCGCAAGCTGTTTGAGGCGTTTTTCACTTTCATACACGGCATCCTCGACAAACCGGGTGATGACTCGTCGGGTCAATTCATAGATGCGGCGTTGCAGTTCGAGGCCGGGATAAAGCCCGTCGATTTCATCGAGTATCGCTTTTAGAAAATCGACGCTACGCAGATCCTCCAACCTGAACAGGCCTGCACGCAAGCCGTCATCAATGTCGTGCGCATCGTAAGCTATATCGTCAGCCAGGGCCGCCGCCTGCGCCTCCCCAGCGGCAAACAGCGACAATTCGAGATCCTGCATTGCATTATAATCGAGAATAACTTTTGAGACGCCGTGCGCACGGTAACGTAGCGTCGGAGCTCCGTCAGCCTCGAATAGCGGCCCGTTATGTTTCACCAGCCCTTCCAGGGTTTCCCAGGTGAGATTGAGGCCATCGTAACGCGCGTAGCGCCGCTCCAGACTGGTGACGATTTTCAGCGCCTGGGCGTTATGGTCGAAGCTGCCATACTGCGCCAGGCATTCTTGCAGCACTTCCTCGCCCGCGTGTCCGAACGGCGTATGGCCGAGATCGTGCGACAGCGCCAGGGTTTCGGCGAGGTCTTCATCAAGGCCGAGGGAACGCGCCATGGCGCGGGCAATCTGGCTGACCTCGAGCGTATGCGTCAGCCTGGTGCGGTAATGGTCGCCCTCGTGCTGGACGAACACCTGCGTCTTGTGTTTCAGGCGGCGGAAGGCGGTGGAATGAATGATCCTGTCCCGGTCGCGCTGGAATTCGCTGCGCGTCGGTGATCTGGCCTCTTCATGCAATCGTCCCCGGCTCGCCGCCGGGTCGCAGGCATAAACCGCCCGCCATCTCTCGCCGGGATTGCGCAACGGATATTCTCCTCGGGTTGAAGCCGCCTCAATTGAGGATTACCTTGTCGAGAGAACGATTGGCAAGAAACATTGAAAGCCCGGCCCTGCCGGAAGTGAGAATCGACCATGGCGAACATTACCGTCACCGAAAGCGCCGCCCGGCGCATCAAGGAAATCCTGCGCAACGAACCCACGGAATCGCTGCTGCGCATCAGCGTCAACGGCGGCGGCTGCTCCGGCTTTCAATATGCTTTCGATGTCGACCGGACGACAACTGAAGATGATCTCATTATCGAGCGCGATGGCATCCGAGTGGCGGTCGATTCCGTTTCTCTGCCCTTTATGGACGGAGCGACCGTCGATTTCATCGACGATCTGATGGGTCAGGCGTTCAAGATAGACAACCCGCAGGCCACCGCCTCCTGCGGGTGCGGAACATCGTTTTCATTGTAAGCAAAGTAATTTCTGCTCAAACTGGATCGAACCGAGTAATACCTAGTTGTGCAGTTGGATAACGGAACGCAAACCTCAGATCATCAAAGCTGAGTCTTTCTTAATTACATTGATTAACGTTTTCCGTACGTAGTCCAGATGTACTACAAACAGCAAGAGATGAGGAATACGCAGCCATGCCAAGAAGTTTAGCGTACTTCTGAAATACCACCCACAACCACTTAAAAATACGCAATCTATATATCAAAATAATAGCTGTAATTTTATGGTTTTTCCCATATCATGAGCATATCTACCCGACGAAGTCATGCCGCCAACGTAGAAAAATAACTGTATATATCAGTAAATTATCCGACAATTACAAATCAAAACCTCGGCGTCTTTTCAAACGCCGAGGCTAAACTGTCAGGACAGATTATAGAATTCTACCCGCTCACTGCCCCTTCAGGCGAGCATTGCACAGGCTGTAATAACCGCCGCCCTTCTGGATCCACTTCAGGTTGTTGAGTGTGCCCTTCGCCTTGTTTTCCTTGTAGGCGTCAACGCAGGTGTGCATCCGGGCCTTACCGGCGGTCTCATTAGCGTATTTGGCGGAGACGGCCCGCGGGAACGTCACGCCGCGCGGGGCAACGAGCGACTTGAGCGGAGCGGCAGGCTCCTGCTCGGCATCAGCCTCATCGGGATCGTCCTGATCGTCGGCAGCGCATTCCTTGGCGCGAAAATCGTTCCACTTCATGCCCTTCAGGGTTCCGGCAGCCTGAGCGGCCTTATACTTCACGCTGCACTCCTTCATCGTGAGCGCCAGCGCGGAGGTCGTCGGACCCGCCACGAACACGGTGGAAAGAGCGAGCGCGCAAACGCCGAGGGACAACGAACGTAGCAGCATGGTTGTATACTCCTCCTACGGGAGAATAAATTAGAGAGTGAGCGAGGCTCGAAACCTTGGCAGGAGACATTCCATGCCGAGGCAGCAAACGGCGTTTCATCCTTTGCTCGGTACGGATTATACAGGGAAGCGCAACTCTGCAAAACAGTTTTTAATAAAAAGATCTGCTTTTTCTTCCAAGCCACACCGAGGCTTCGCTCTAACCTCGCATCGGCATGTATTGAATGTGTTTGCGCCCTGCCTAGCCTTCCCGTCAACCTGTCGATAACTCGGTTAGCGCGGCATTAGACATGAATACAGTATGAACGAATACGGTCAACAGGGAAACAATAGAGTGGAACAAAAAATCGAAAGGCTCCCACTTCAAGCAGAAAGTGGGAGCCTTTTCGCGCAGCTTTCATCCGGAATGTGCGAATCCGCAGCCTACTCACTTCTCGGGTAGATTGAGGCGGATATGCAATTCGCGTAATTGCTTCGCCGTCACCTCGGAAGGCGCACCCATTAGCAGATCCTCCGCCTTCTGGTTCATCGGGAATACCACCACCTCGCGCAGGTTCTGTTCATTGCAGAGCAGCATGACGATACGGTCCACTCCCGGTGCGATGCCGCCGTGCGGCGGCGCGCCGAGGCTTAACGCCTTGAGCATCCCGCCGAACTTCGCTTCCAGCACATCCTGCCCGTAGCCTGCCAGAGCAAAAGCCTTGCGCATGATCTCCGGGCGGTGGTTGCGGATTGCACCCGACGACAGCTCAATGCCATTGCAGACGATGTCGTACTGAAAGGCAGTAATGCCGAGGATCGTCTTTTCGTCCTTCGATTCAAGGGCCAGGAAAGCATCGTGATCGAAATTCGGCATCGAGAACGGGTTGTGCGAGAAATCGACCTTCTTCTCATCCTCGTTCCATTCGAACATCGGGAAATCGGTGATCCAGCAGAAAGCGAACTGTTCCTTGTCGCCAAGGTCGAGTTCATCGCCGATGCGGATACGCGCCTTACCGGCAAGAGAAGCCGCTTTGGCCTCGTCGCCAGCCGCGAAGAATACCGCGTCGCCTGCTTTCAGGCCGCAGGCAGCGGCAATCTCGGCCTGCGCCTCAGTCGGCACGAACTTGGCAATCGGCCCCTTGCCGATGAGCACACCGTTCTCGGTCTCGAACACGATGTAACCGAGGCCGGGAGCGCCCTCGCCCCGCGCCCAGTCGTTCAGCTTGTCGAAGAACGAGCGCGGCTGCGTCGCCGCGCCGGGAGCGGGAATTGCCCGCACCACACCTCCGCCTTTGACCACGTTCTTAAAGGCGTTGAACGTCACGTCGTCGCGCAGGAAGGTTTTAGAGACATCGACCAGAATGATCGGGTTGCGCAGATCCGGCTTGTCTACGCCGTATTTTAGCATTGCCTCGGCATAGGGAATGCGCGGAAACACCTTCGTCACCGGCTTGCCTTCGGCGAATTCCTCGAATACGCCGCGCAGCACCGGCTCGACCGCCTGGAACACATCCTCCTGCGTGACGAAGCTCATCTCGATATCGAGCTGGTAGAACTCGCCCGGCGAACGGTCGGCTCGTGCATCCTCATCGCGGAAGCACGGCGCGATCTGGAAATACCGATCGAAGCCGGAAATCATCAGCAACTGCTTGAACTGCTGCGGTGCCTGCGGCAGGGCGTAGAACTTGCCCGGATGCAGGCGCGACGGCACCAGAAAGTCCCGCGCTCCTTCCGGCGAGGAAGCCGTGAGGATCGGCGTCTGAAACTCGAAGAACGCCTGCTCCTTCATGCGGCGACGCAGCGAATCAATTACCGCCCCGCGGATCATGATGTTCCTGTGCAGCTTCTCTCGGCGCAGGTCGAGAAAGCGGTAGGTCAGTCGCACATCTTCCGGATAATCGTAATCGCCGAATACCGGCATTGGCAGTTCCGCTGCCGGGCCTAGCACTTCGAGATCGGTGATGAACACCTCGACCATGCCGGTCGGCATATCAGGGTTCTCGGTGCCTGCCGGGCGCATGCGCACCTTGCCGTCAATCCGCACCACCCATTCCGAACGGCATGATTCGACCGCTTTAAACGCGGGGGAATCCGCATCGGCAACGCATTGCGTCAGGCCGTAATGGTCGCGCAGATCAATGAACAGCACGCCGCCATGATCGCGGATGCGATGGCACCAGCCGGACAGACGGACGATTTCGCCGACATGGGTTTCGCGCAGAGCGCCGCAGGTATGGGAACGATAACGATGCATGGATAATGAACCCGGCTGATGAAAACTCGAAAGTGTGAACATTCATGTGCCCGCCTGCTTGTCAAGGGCTTGCGGGCGCTTATAGAGCAATGTGCGTTCAAGTGGAATCCGGTTAAACGCGCTAGGCATTGTAGCATAATGGAATCAGAGCATAATAGGTTTCCGTACAAACGGATCATGCCCTAGCCACCGGGATCAGAGAAAGAACGCCACAATCTCACTCTCGCCGACGATGGCATCATTGAAAGCGGGTAGATCCTCGCGAACCTCAAAGCGCATCACGAACCCTGCCCCGCTGAGCGGAACGTTCCAGTCCCTGGCGATCTTGATTGCATAATCTTCGCACAAAACCGGATAAAAATCGGCTGGTCGGGCAATCGGGGCGGGAAAGCCCGCATGTTCGCCGCCCGGATCAAATCCAGTTCCTCCGGCCCAACCGGACGCCAGAGAGTTCTTGTACGCAGCATAAGAACCTTCCACTTCTTGCGGAAAAAGCACTGGTGACTCATAGAAAGAGTCGCAAGGATGATTTGTCCATCTTATAAGGCCCCATGCAAACGAAAAAGCCCGCTGCCGCCCTTCCTGCGCCCACTCCCATCACCACGACGGATGAACTTGAAGCCCTGTGTACACGGCTCGCTTCGCAACCGTTCGTCACGGTAGATACCGAATTCATGCGCGAGACGACCTATTACCCGAAGCTGTGCCTGATCCAGATCGGCGAGCCTGACGGCAACGGCCACCTCGTCGACCCACTGGCCGAGGGTATCGATCTGCAACCGTTTCTCACTCTCATGGCCAATGAGCGCGTCGTGAAGGTGTTCCATTCCGCCCGGCAGGA
>JAVBRX010000018.1:0-3475 GCA_031547465.1 Microvirga sp.
ATGATCCTCAGCCCACGCGCCAAGTTCGTTGATCTCGACGGCCCGCTGCTGCTGACGAAAGACCGGGAGACCCCGTTACGCACCGACGGCAGCCTCCTCTACCCGCCGGAAGCGGCCCTGTGGGGGTAAGGCTGTCGCCCCACGTATTTTTCCCTTCACGGCACTGCCTAAACATGGTCTCTTGGCTGCGAAGCGCATGAGCGATTCCCTGAAATTCAAGGCCGTTTGAACATCGTGTCCGCCAATCCAATCGCCGGGATCGTCGCCAAAATCGTGTCGACCCTGGCCTTCACCGTTATGACGAGTTGCCTGAAATACGTCAGTTCCCGCTATCCTGCCGGGGAGATGGTGTTTTTCCGCTCGGCCTTCGCCCTTCTGCCACTGTCTGCCTGGCTCATCTGGCAGGGGAACATAGTCCATGCGGTGCGCACGACGCGAATCGGAGGGCATCTGCTGCGCAGTATCATCGGCAATTGCAGCATGTTCTCGGGGTTCGCGGCGTTGCACTTCCTGCCATTGCAGGATGCCATCGCCATCGGTTATGCCTCGCCGCTCATCATCGTCGTATTCGCCGCCCTGTTCCTGAAGGAGAACGTGCGCCTCTACCGCTGGAGCGCGGTGTGCATCGGCTTCATTGGCGTTCTCATCATGCTGTGGCCGCATCTCAGTATCGATTGGGGAGCCGAGGGCAAAAGCGGCCCGGCCATCGGCGCGATTCTCGCCCTCGCCGCAGCAGCCCTTGCTGCGGGCGCGGGTATTCAGATTCGCCGTCTTACGATGACGGAACGAACTGAGGCCATCGTGCTGTATTTCACCCTGTGCAGCACCTTCTTCGGTCTTTGTTCGCTGCCGTTCGGAATGATGTTTCCGGATGCCGCCTGGGCGTTACCGGGATGGCATGATTTCATCATTCTCGTTCTGGCCGGGATTCTCGGTGGCATCGGCCAGATCCTGATGACCACCGGCTACAGCCATGCCGATGCGTCGGTAATCGCCCCGTTCGAATACACCAGCATGATCTGGGCGCTCCTCATCGGCTATTTCCTATTCGGCGATGCGCCGACGCTCAGCATCGTTCTCGGCGGTCTCATCGTTGCCGCGACGGGAGTGTTCATCGTCTGGCGCGAACGCCGGATCGGCATCGCTCGCCGCGCCGAGGCGGAGGAAAGCGCCAAACACCCGATCAAGGGATAATGTTGTGTATTAGAGCGTTTCCCTTTCATATTGGATCATATCCGCATGAGTTGAAGTCGTTTCCGGCGTCATCAGGTTTGATGAGGTCGATGATTTTTCCGATCCTGTCCCACAGTCCGGTTACAGTTCGCTCGGCTGCCTTCGCAAATGCGCCTTCAGTTTGGAGAATGCTTTCTCGATGGGGTTGAAGTCGGGGCTGTAGGGCGGGAGGAAGATCATTCGTGCGCCCGATCATCGTGCGAGCGGCGGGTCGTTTGTGGCTGGACAGGTATCGAGGATGACGACATCTCCGGGTTTCAACGTTGGAACCAGAACCTGAGCGACATAATCCTCGAACCATTCACCATTGATCGGCCTGTCGATGACAAGAGGGGCGACCATTCCCATGGTTCGCAGGCCCGCGATAAACGTCGTCGTCTTGCGATGGCGGCCAAGCCGATGCGCAACATCTCCTATCGAAAGGCCGGTTTCCAGCAAACCGCAAAGGCGGCAACGCTCCGTAAGCGTCATATGCTCATATCTCGTTCCCATAGCGGCACCGGGTATAAACCGTGTCACACTTCGAACGAGAATCTAGTCACTATCCATATAAAAATACTTTTAAATTACGCCGCATTGCCCATTCTCGCCCGGATATCCGCACGAAACGTGTCGATGCTGACGAGTTTACCGTTACGCTCGACATTCCAGAACGTCCAGCCGTTACAGGCCGGTAGCCCTTGCGCAAGGGCGCCGATCTTGTGGATCGAGGCGATTGTGCTGTTGAGTGCTAGGGTGCCGTCGGCACGGACAATGGCCTTATGACGGCGACGATCATCGATGAGGATTTCTCCAGGAAGGATGTAGCCGCCTTCCAGCACACTCAGGAACGGTACGCGCGGCTCGCTGCGCTTGCCCGCCGAGACGAGGAGCGTCGGGTCGGCCAAAGGCTCGATGGCAGCGATGCGCTCACGCGCCACCGCAATATACGCCTCGTCACGCTCGATGCCGATAAAACGGCGGCCCAGTTTCTTCGCTACCGCACCGGTGGTGCCGGTGCCGAAGAACGGGTCTAGTACCACATCGCCGGGGTTGGAGGCGGAGACGATCACTCGCGCCAGCAGCGCTTCCGGTTTCTGCGTCGGGTGTGCCTTGTGGCCAGCGGCATCCTTCCGGCGCTCTTCACCGGTGCAGAGCGGCAGATACCAATCGGAGCGCATCTGTAAATCTTCATTGGCGGCTTTCAGCGCCTCGTAATGGAAGGTGTAGCTCTTGGCTTCGGCGCTGCGCGAGGCCCAGATCAGGGTTTCATGCGCATTGGTGAAGCGGCGACCGCGGAAATTCGGCATCGGGTTGGCCTTGCGCCAGACAATGTCGTTGAGGATCCAGAACCCCAGATCCTGCATGATCGCGCCGACCCGGAAAATGTTATGATAGGAACCAATCACCCACAGGGTCGCGTCCTTCTTCATGACGCGGCGGCAAGCCAGGAGCCAGGCGCGGGTGAAATTGTCGTAATCGGTAAAACTCGCGAACCTGTCCCAATCATCGTCCACCGCATCGACAACGGAGCGGTCTGGGCGGATCAACGTGCCTTCGAGCTGGAGATTGTATGGCGGATCGGCGAAGACCATATCGACGCTGCCTGCGGGCAGCTTTTCGAGCATGGCGATGCAATCGCCGACAAGAACCTCGTCGAGGACAGGAATCGACGTCGAGAGGGGGGACACTTTGTTCCCCACCCGGGACGCCGGCGCGGTTTTCCCGGTACGCGAGACAGAAATCCGGGAAACGGCGCCGGCTGTCCCGGTACGCGAGGTACCCATGGGTTTCACCGGTTACGCAACTGAATAACCGGATCATGCCTCAGCAGAGTAAAAACCACGTTTCACGGACAAGAAAAAAACGTCTCATTTTGGGTCAGTTAGTTCTAACAGCCCATTGAGGTATCTTGCTTTTCGGTTAACCGACGCGATTTTAGAGCGCGAACGACCTCTGCGCCAGCGGCGCAAAACTCAAGCGATGAAAGGGAGTTGGCCCAAATTCGGCCAAAGCGGCACGGTGCGCGGCAGTGGCGTACCCGGCATTATGCTCGAAACCGTAAAGCGGATAAATTTTTGCGAGCCTCGCCATCATCCGGTCGCGCACAACCTTGGCGACGATGGACGCGGCGGCAATGGAGGCGATTTTCGCGTCACCCTTGACAATGGCTTCAGTCGCACACGGCAGGCTCGGGGGATCGTTGCCGTCGACAAGCGCGAAATCGGGCAGGCACGGCAAGGCCGCGAAAGCCTTCTGCATC
>JAVBRX010000162.1:0-5535 GCA_031547465.1 Microvirga sp.
TGTCCGGGCTTTTGCCCCCGACATGCTGCAACTGCACGGGAAGGAATCACCGGAACGGGTGGAAGAGATCCGGAATCGCTACGGCTTGCCGATCATCAAGGCCATCGCCGTCGACGGCCCCGGCGATCTGGTGACTATCGCACGTTACCGCGCTTTTGCCCGTTGGCTGCTGCTCGACGCCAAGCCCCCCAAGGGCGCGACGCTTCCCGGCGGCAATGGAGTCCCTTTCGATTGGAACCTCATCCATGCCATCGGCGCCGATCCGGCGATCATGCTATCCGGCGGGCTGACGCCTGAAACCGTGGCCACGGCAATTCGCATGACGGGCGTCACCGCCGTCGATGTCTCGTCCGGTGTCGAGAGTGCTCCGGGTGTGAAGGATAACGAAAAAATCCGTTCCTTTATCGCCGCAGTGCGGTGCTCTTAGAGCGCGATCCGATCAAATTGCATCGGATTGCGCTCTAACTTTCCTTCATTTACCGCATTTTCTTGCGCCGAACCGGTGGCCACTTCGGCGGAAAATGCTCTAAGATACTCGTTTCGCCAGGAGATCTCGGATCTCGCCCAATAGCTTGACGTCCTCCGGGGCCTCCTTCGGCTTCTCCGGAGTTTCGCCGAAACCAGCCTTGAGCCGGTTGATCCCTTTGACGGCGAAAAACAGCGCCCAGGCGATGATCAGGAACTTGAGCGCCACGGTGACAAAATTGCCCCAGGCGAGCACTGCCCCTTGCTTTTTCGCTTCGGCCAGAGAGGTGGCCGTGACTTCGCTCGACAGCGCCAGGAAGTAGTTGGAGAAATCAAGGCCGCCGGTGACGGCACCGACGATCGGCATGACGATGTCGTCCACGAGCGATGAAACGATTGAGCCGAAAGCGGCTCCGATGATCACGCCGACCGCGAGATCTATGACGTTGCCCTTGGCCGCAAATTCACGGAATTCTTTCAGCATGATTGTCTCTACGAGGAAAAAGGGAGGTTGCACTACAGCGTGGTGGGATCGTTATGAGCTTGATTTATAGCCCCAAACAAGCATCTTTTCCATTTTTTTGTCTGGGAGGCAATTAAAATTGGCTGGACTGCCTACTGGGTACACAGGAGCGTCCACTATGCAGATTAGCATGGTTGGCATGGATTTGGCGGAAAACGTTTTTCAGGTTCATGGCTCGGATGCGTACGGAATGTTGTTTTCCGAAAACGGCTTCGGCGCCATAAGGTTTTGTCGTTCTTTTCTGACTTTCTGCCTTGTGTTGTTGCGCTTGAGGCCTGTGGCGGAGCGCATTGCTGGGGTCGAGAGCTTGGCAAGCTGGGCCATGAAATTCGGCTTCTTCCGCCGAAGTATGTGAAGAGGCAGAAGAACGACATGCGGATGCGGAAGCAATCTGTGAGGTGGCGCAACGCCCAACGATGCGCTGTGTCTCGGTCAAGAGCGAGGAGCAGCAGGCGAGCGGAATGACATTCCGGGCGCGCGATCTTCTGGTTCGACAGCGGACCCAACTGATCAATGCGCTTCAGGGCCACCTTGCGGAGTTCGGCGAGGTAGTTGCACAGGGGCCGAGCCATGTCAGCAAACTGGTTGCGTATGTTGAGGCTGCTGATAGCCCACTGCCTGAAACGGCGCGTCAGGCCCTTTCGTCGTTGGTGACGATATTGGGTTTTCTGGCTGATGAGATCGACCGGCTTGACAGGAGATCTCCCGGCGCGCACGGGAAGACGAGACGGCGAAGCGCCTGATGACGATTCCTGGCATTGGGTCGATTATAGCGGTTGCAATAACGGCGTTTGCACCGGATGCAGCTCATTTTACCTGCGGGAGAGATTTTGCCGCCAAGTTCTAAAGAAAATTGGAGCGGGCGATGGGATTCGAACCCACGACCCCAACCTTGGCAAGGTTGTGCTCTACCCCTGAGCTACACCCGCTCGCTCCAGACGCCGCGCGTCGTGCCGCGCTTAGTGCCAAAAACCGGACTGGAATGCAAGGGGGGGTACCCATTTTTCTCCCCGGTTCCCATTTTTATTTGCAACCGGCGGTTTTTCGACATTGCGCACGGCCCTTCGCGTCACAATCAGTCCGGTATCCGGACGCTCACGAGGCTCGCCTTGTCTCCGATCAGGAAATTACAGCCGCCGCAGTGCGACTTCCTCGATCTGGTGCGTCGGGTCTTTGCGCAGGATCAGGCTGGCGCGGGGGCGGGTTGGCAGGACGTTTTCGCGTAGATTGGCGAGGTTGATGCGCTCCCACAGGTCTTCGGCGATCTGTGTCGCTTCCTCGTCGGATATCTCCGCGTAGCGGTGGAAGTAGGAACGTGGATCGGTGAATGCCGTCTTGCGCAGGCGCAGGAAGCGGTTGAGGTACCATTGCCGCAGGTCTTCCTCGCTGGCGTCGAGATAGATCGAGAAATCGAAGAAATCCGATACGAAGGGAATGGCTTTGCCATCGCGCGGCAACCATGCCGGCTGCAGCACGTTGAGGCCTTCGACGATCAGGATGTCGGGCCGGTCGATGACGATTTCCTGTCCCGCCACCACGTCATAGACAAGGTGCGAGTAGACCGGGGCCGGAACGTTGCGCTTCCCGGTCTTGATGTCGGCGAGGAAGCGCAGTAGGGCGACGGTGTTGTAGCTCTCCGGAAAACCTTTGCGTCCGAGCAGTCCTTGGGCGATCAATTCGGCATTGGGCAGCAAAAAGCCGTCGGTGGTGATGAGATCGACCTTCGGCGTGTTGGGCCAGCGGGCGAGCAGTGCCTTCAGCACGCGGGAGGTCGTGGACTTGCCGACCGCGACCGACCCGGCAACGCCGATGATATAGGGAACCTTCCCGTCCGCTTCCGCCTGAAGAAAACGCTGTGTCGCCTTGAATAGCCCCTGGGTGGCGGCGACGTAAAGCGACAGGAGACGTGACAGCGGCAGATAGATCGATGACACTTCTTCGATGGAAATCGGATCGTTGATCGATTGCAGTTGCATCAGATCCTGTACCGACAGAGTCATCGGCGCATCGGCGCGCAGTTCCGCCCAAGCCTCACGGGAGAATATCCGATAGGGGGACATCTGATCGTCGCTTGCCTCCGGCGCAGGCGGAGGCACGAAATGGTGGCGATAATCCATCTGCGGCGGCCCCGGTTGGGTTGCTCTACGGCTTCGGACGCGACGCTTTTTCGGCGAGTCCCGATTGACCGGTCCTGCGTTCGAGTTCCGCCAGAACATCCGCCAACGGAATCCCTGCGCCCCGCAGAACGACCAGCAGATGATATAACACATCCGCTGTTTCTTCAGTGAGGGCTTTTCTGTCGCCTTCCACCGCAGCGATCACCGCCTCTACGGCTTCCTCGCCAAGTTTTTTCGCTGCCCGCGACGGTCCGTCGCGTAGCAGTTTCGCCGTGTAAGAAACATCCGGTGATGCGTTCGCTTTTTCAGCGACGATGCGCTCCAGATCGGTCAGGGTGAATGGCGACATGGGCAAATCTCCCAAGGGCAAGCCCGGAGCAACGTGCGTTTAAGTGGATACCGATTAAACGCGAAAGACATTGTGAAATCAAAAAAGTTAGAGCGTTTTATGATTCTATGTAAACGCAAAACGCTTTATGGGTTCTTTCCCGCATTTTGTGCTGAACCGGATGTCACTTCAGTTCAAAATGCTCTGGTTCACATCCGGCGCATCGGCAGCCCGGCCTGCTCCATCAGAGCCTTGGCCTCGGCGATGCTGTACTCGCCGAAATGGAAGATCGACGCCGCCAGCACGGCGCTGGCATGACCGATCTTCACGCCGTCGATCAGATGCTGCAATGTGCCGACGCCGCCGGAGGCGATTACCGGCACCGGCACCGCGTCGGCAATGGCGCGCGTCAGGTCGAGATCGTAGCCGATCTTGGTGCCGTCGCGATCCATCGATGTCACCAGCAGTTCACCGGCGCCGAGCGTTGCCACCTGTCTGGCGAAGGCGATGGCATCGATACCCGTCCCCTGCCGTCCGCCATGGGTGAATATTTCCCATTTCGCATCCGCGCCGTCCCCTGAGACGCGCTTGGCATCAATGGCGACGACAATGCACTGGCTGCCGAACTTTTCCGCTGCCTCGCGCACGAAATCCGGGTTCTTCACGGCGGCGGTATTGATCGACGCCTTGTCGGCCCCGGCGAGCAGAAGGTTACGAATGTCATCTAGGGTGCGCACACCGCCGCCGACCGTGAGCGGAATGAAGCAGGCTTCCGCCGTGCGGCGCACAACATCGAGCAATGTGCCGCGATTTTCATGGCTGGCGGTGATGTCGAGGAAGCAGAGTTCGTCCGCTCCGGCGGCATCATAGGCTTTAGCCGCTTCCACCGGATCGCCCGCATCGCGCAGGTTGACGAATTTCACGCCCTTGACGACACGCCCGTCCTTGACGTCGAGGCAGGGAATCAGCCGGACTTTCAGCATCGTGTTCAACCTTTCCGGGCGCGGATCAACGCCAGTGCCGTGGGTGGATGGATGCGCCCGTCATAGAGCGCCCGCCCGGAAATCGCGCCTTCGAGAATGGCGCAATCCGGTTCCAGTAGCCGCTCGATGTCGCCCATCGACGCCAGCCCGCCGGAGGCGATGACCGGAATCGATACCGCATGGGCCAAGGCCAGGGTTTGCGGGATGTTGAGGCCGTTCAGCGCGCCGTCGCGGGCGATGTCGGTATAGATGATTGCCGCCACGCCCGCATCCTCGAATCGTCGTCCGAGATCCTCGGCGTTGAGGGTCGAGGTTTCGGCCCAGCCTTCCACCGCTACCAGCCCGTCGCGGGCATCGATACCGACGGCGACCTTGCCGGGGAAACGCCGCGCCGCTTCGCGCACGAAAACCGGATCGCGCACGGCGGCGGTGCCGATGATGACCCGCGATACGCCCTTTTCCAGCCAGCCCTCGACGGTTTTCATGTTACGGATGCCGCCGCCGAGCTGGACCGGGATGGTGATGCGTTTCAGCACGTTCTCCACGGCGGCGGCGTTCATCGGTTTGCCGGCGAACGCGCCGTCGAGATCGACCATATGCAGCCATTTGAAGCCGTGGGCAACGAACCGCGCCGCCTGATCGGCAGGGTCGTCGTTGAATACCTTGGCGCTGCTCATATCGCCCTGGACGAGGCGCACGCACCGGCCTTCCTTCAAGTCAATGGCGGGAAACAGGATCATGGGCGCCACCTCAAAAAATTGGCGATCAGTTTCAGACCGAGGGCCTGGCTCTTTTCGGGATGAAATTGTGTTCCGGCGATATTGTCCCGGGCGATGAAGGCCGTAACCGGCCCGCCATAGGCAGTTTCGGCGACGATATGCGCCCGGTCCCTGGCGCGAAATGCGTAGGAATGGACGAAATAGGCATGTGCGCCATCCCTGCCGGTTCTGATGCCGTCGAACAGGGGGTGTGGGCGCAACAGGTCGAGGGTGTTCCAGCCCATATGCGGAATTTTCAAAGCAGGATCGTTTGGCTCGATGGCGGCGACATCGCCGCCGATCCAGTCGAGACCCGGCGTTTCGATATGCTCCAGCCCCCGCGTTGCCAGCAATTGCATGC
>JAVBRX010000101.1:0-36690 GCA_031547465.1 Microvirga sp.
AGCGGTTTGATCGCATCCACCATGGCGTTGCCTGCGTCGATATCGACTCCGGAAACGGCATAAGTAAGCTTATCTTGGGTAAGCTTGTCGTGCGTACTGTCGGCCATGAAGCACTCGTGAGGTAAGGTTTCAAAGACGGTGCGGCTTGAAAAAGCCCTTACGGAGTAAAGTGCTTCCCGCCGCCGCGCAAGGGGACGATTCCGAAAATACCGGCTCGTAATCATGCCGGGGCCGCCTTACATTAGAAACATGCAAGCTTGACCTGCGGGAACCAACCCTCGAAGATCGGGCAGAAGAGCGGAGGACGCCACTGGTAATGACGATCCCCAATATCATCACCATCGCTCGCCTTGTGCTGGTGCCGTTTACGATCATGATGATTGCGCAGCATGAATGGGTCTGGGCCTTCGTGCTGTTTATCGCCGCCGGGGTATCCGATGGAATCGACGGCTTTATTGCAAAACATTTCGACATGCGTAGCGAACTCGGCTCCTATCTCGATCCTCTGGCAGACAAGGCGCTACTGACTTCGATCTACGTTACCCTGGCGATTATCGGCTGGCTGCCGGTCTGGCTTGCGGTGGCAGTGGTGTCGCGGGATCTGATGATCGTCGGCGCGATCATCGTGTCGTGGATTCTGGAGCGTCCGGTGGAAATCAGGCCGCTGGTCGTCAGCAAGCTGAACACGGCGGCACAAATCGGCTTCGCCGCCCTGATCCTCGCCTCGAACGCCTTCGGTTTCGGAACCGAGGCATGGGGGACAGCGGGCATGATTCTCGTCGCCGTCTTGACCGTCGCCTCGACAGCAGCCTATCTCGCTGTCTGGATGCGCCATATGACGGAATGAGGCGCGATTGACACCGTTGCGAGGGGCTATGACCGTTCAAAGGCAGATTACATTCTGGCTGGTGGCATTCGTCGTTCTGTTGCTGGCGGTTTATCTCCTCGGTTCGGCGATACTGCCGTTCGTGGCCGGAATGGTGCTGGCCTATCTGCTCGATCCTCTGGCCGACCGGCTGGAGTATATCGGTCTGAGCCGCCTCGGTGCGACGGCAATCATCCTGCTTACGTTCGTGATCCTGTTCGTGCTGGCGTTGATCGTTCTGGTGCCGCTGATTGCACACCAGACAGTGAACTTCGTCTCGGTAATGCCGGATTATGTGTCGAGACTACAGGCCCTGGTGGTCGAGAATGGTGGCCCGCTGCTTGAACGGGTCGGAGGAGCGGAAGCGCTCAACTCCATCCAGACGTCGCTGTCCGACCTGCTCAAACAGGGCGCTGCCTGGGCGGGCAAATTCCTGCAATCCCTGTGGTCGGGTGGGCAGGCGATCATCAATGTTGTATCGCTGGTCGTGGTGACGCCGATTGTCGCGTTCTATCTTCTGGCGGATTGGGATCATCTGGTTGAGACAGTTGACGGCTGGTTACCGCTGCACCATCGTAACACTGTGCGCTCCCTGGCGAAGGATATGGACCGGGCGATTGCCGGGTGCATTCGCGGACAGGCGCTGGTGTGCCTGATCCTTGGGGCGTTCTATGCCACCGGCCTGTCCATTGTCGGCCTCAATTTCGGGGCGGTGATCGGTATGCTGGCCGGGCTTCTGAGTTTTATCCCCTATATCGGGGCAACGATCGGGCTGGTGCTCGCCATTGGCGTCGCCCTCGTCCAGTTCTGGCCTGATTGGGCGATGATCCTCGCTACCGTTGCGGTTTTCGGAGTCGGGCAATTTCTGGAAGGAAATTTCCTGTCGCCGAAGATCGTCGGCCAATCGGCGGGGCTGCACCCGGTCTGGCTGATGTTTGCGCTGTTTTCATTCGGCAGCCTGTTCGGGTTCGTCGGTCTTCTGATCGCCGTGCCGCTGGCGGCAGCAATTGGCGTGCTGGCGCGGTTTGCTTTGAAGCAGTATCTGGCAAGCCCGATCTATCATGGCGGCATCGTTCCTGCCGTAGCGGCGGAGCAGCCGGAGGGCGACGATGCGGGGTGATGCCAAGCAACTCGTTTTTGAACTCGGGCACGACGTGCGACTGAGCGAGGAGGATTTCCTTGTTAGCCCGTCGAACGGACATGCTTATGCCGCGATAGAGCGCTGGCCGGATTGGAGCGACCGGGTTCTGATGCTGGTCGGCCCGGAGGGCAGCGGCAAGAGCCATCTGGCGGCGATCTGGGCCGGGCGTTCCGGGGCCGCGATCGTCGATGCACAGGAGCTGACACCACAGATCGTTGCGAATCTTGCGACGTGGGATGCTCTCGTGATCGAAGACGTGGACCGGGCCGGGATCGATGAGGCGACACTGTTTCACCTCTTGAACCTTATCCGTGAGCGCGGCGTGTTCACACTTATCACCGCCTCCCGCCTGCCGTCTGTCTGGGGGCTGAAGACGGCGGACCTTCTGTCTCGCCTGCGACTTGCGCCGAGCGCCGAATTGCTGCCGCCGGATGAGCCGCTGCTGAAAGCGGTGCTGGTCAAGCTGTTCCTGGACCGGCAACTGACCGTCGATACCGGCGTTGTCGATTACCTTGCTCTGCGTCTGGAGCGTTCCTTGGCGCGGGCCGGAGAGATTGTGACGATCCTCGATAGGGAAGCGCTGCGGTGCGGGCGGCGTATCACCCGGGTCATGGCGGCGAGAATTCTTCGCAAGACCATCGGCGAGGAAGACGCGGCGCTCTGAACGGGATATGATCCTTACCGGGCGCCGTCAGGCGAGTGTCGCGACGGCGGCGCCGAATCTCGTAAAAGGGGGCTGATGTGAGTGCCGAGAACGCGGATGCGGAGCAGACGGGCAACACAAGGCTGGAAACGATGGAAACCCTGGGAGGAACGGTTGGCGGCGAGCTGGCTTCAATGGCCATGAACGGTTCCAGTTTACGCCAATCTTCGAAACGGTTCGTCAACCGCGAGGTGTCGTGGTTGCAGTTCAACCGTCGGGTGCTGGAAGAGGCGTCGAACCGGAACCACCCGTTGCTGGAGCAACTGCGCTTTCTATCGATTTCCGCCAATAACCTCGATGAATTCTTCATGGTACGGGTCGCCGGTCTGCGGGGGCAGGTGCGTTCCGGCGTGACGTTACCTTCTCAGGATGGTCTCTCGCCAAAGGAACAACTGGAGCGGATAGGCGAAGAGGTCAGAAAACTGACCCTCGACCAGCAATGGCGCTGGCGTGAACTGCGCTTTGAACTGGAGCGGGAAGGGATTGTCCTGATTGAGACGCAGGATCTGAAAAAGCAGGATAAGCTCTGGCTCGACGATTATTTCTTGCAGCATCTGTTTCCGGTACTGACGCCGCTTGCCGTCGATCCGGCGCATCCGTTCCCGTTCATCCCCAATCTCGGGCTGTCGATTGCCCTGCAACTCGTTACCCAGAGCCAGAAGACCAAGACGCTGAACGGACTGGTCCGGTTGCCGGGGAATATCGGGCGCTTCATCCAGATACCGGATGCGTCAGAAACTGGTGTGAAACGGTTTATCGCCCTTGAACAACTGGTGGTGTTGCAGATCGGGCGGCTGTTCCCCGGTTACAAAGTGCAAGGGCAGGGGGTGTTCCGCGTCATCCGCGATTCGGACCTCGAAGTCGAGGAGGAGGCGGAGGATCTGGTACGCCTGTTCGAGACGGCGCTGAAGCGTCGTCGCCGTGGCAGTGTCATTCGGCTTGAGACCGGCAAGGCGATGCCGGACGGGCTATTGGCTTTTCTGGCCAAGGAACTGAAGATTTCGAGCGATGCCATCGTCATCAACGATGGTCTTGCGGCGCTGCACGATCTCAGCCAACTGGTCGATATCGCCCGTCCTGACCTTAAGTTCAGACCCTACACGCCGCGCTTTCCTGAGCGCATTCGTGAGATGAACGGCGATTGTTTTGCGGCGATTCGCGAGAAGGATATCGTCGTCCACCATCCGTATGAATCGTTCGACGTGGTGGTGCAGTTTTTGACGCAGGCAGCGCGCGATCCGAATGTCGTCGCCATCAAGCAGACGCTGTACCGCACCTCGTCCAACTCGCCGATCGTCGCCGCCTTGGCGGAAGCAGCGGAGGCGGGTAAAACGGTGACAGCTCTGGTGGAGTTGAAAGCGCGGTTCGATGAGGAAGCCAATATCCAGTGGGCGAAGAACCTGGAACGCGCCGGTGTGCAGGTGGTGTTCGGCTTCTTCGAGTTAAAAACCCATGCCAAGCTCTCCGCCGTGGTGCGACGGGAAAATAACCGGCTCATTACCTATTGCCATGTCGGAACCGGAAATTATCACCCGATTACAGCGCGGATTTACACTGATCTATCGTATTTCACCGCTGATCCGGTGATCGGGCGCGATATTGCGCGGATCTTTAATTTCATCACCGGTTATGCCGAACCGGCAGAACTGGAGCGGATGGCCGTATCGCCGGTGACGCTGAAAAAGCGACTGTTGCAGCATATCGCCGAAGAAATCGCCCATGCCAAGGCGAAACAACCGGCAGCGATCTGCCTGAAATGCAATTCCCTCGTTGATCCGGAAATTATCGATGCGCTGTATGATGCCAGCATCGCCGGGGTGCAGATCGACCTGGTGGTGCGCGGCATCTGCTGCCTGAGACCGGGGATTCCCGGATTGTCGGAGAATATCCGCGTCAAGTCGATCATCGGGCGTTTTCTTGAACACAGCCGGATTTACGCCTTCGGCAACGGGGCGGGGCTGCCCAATCCACAGGCGCATGTTTATATTTCCTCGGCAGACCTGATGCCGCGAAACCTAGACAGGCGCGTGGAATCGCTGGTGCCGATCGTCAACCCGACTGTGCATCAGCAGGTTCTGGACCAGATCATGCTCGCCAATCTGCTCGACAACCAGCAAAGCTGGACGTTACATCCGGACGGGACAAGCGAACGGGTGAAGCCTGCCAAGGGCGAGGAGCCGTTCAACGCCCACGAGTATTTCATGACCAACCCGAGTTTATCCGGGCGCGGCAAGGCGTTGAGGATATCAAGTCCGAAAGCCTTGTCGAAGCGCGGCGGACGGTAAAGGGCAGAGCGTGACGCCGGAAGCACAGGGACGACTCAAGATCGGACAACCGGTTGGAACCATCGACATCGGCTCCAACTCGGTGCGTCTGGTGGTGTATGAGGGGCGAACGCGGACGCCCGTCGTCATGTACAACGAGAAAGTGCTGTGCGGCCTCGGGCGCAATGTCGCCTTGACCGGCTACCTGCCGGAAGAGGCGGTGGTGTGTGCGTTGCGTGCCCTGGCGCGGTTCCGAACCCTTTGTACTCTGATGCATGTCGGCGATGTGCATGTCATGGCAACCGCAGCGGCGCGCGATGCTGTGAATGGCCCGGAGTTCCTGCGTCTTGCCGAAGAGGCTTGCGGCGTGCCGATCGAGCTTCTTTCCGGCCAGCGCGAAGCGTATCTATCGGCGCTCGGTGTCGTATCCGGGTTTCATGAGGCCGACGGTGTGGTGGGTGATCTCGGTGGCGGTAGCCTGGAATTGGCCGATATCGCCGATATGGCCCCGGAATCCGGCATCACCCTGCAACTCGGCGGGCTGGCGTTGCAGGATCTTTCCGGGGGATCGAAAAAGAAGGCACTAAAGATCGTCTCAAAGGCGCTCGCCGGGGCCTTTACGCATGTGAGGCGGATGAAGGGCCGGACATTCTATGCAGTCGGCGGCACATGGCGTTCGCTCGCTCGCCTGCACCAGGCGCAACGCAATTATCCGGTTCACCTGATGCACGGCTACCGGATTTCGCCGCAGGACGGCCAAGCTTTTCTCGATATGGTCGAGAATGCCGACACACAGACCTTGCAGGCCATCGAATCCGTATCGGCGGCGCGTCGCCCTTTGCTATCCTATGGCGCGCTCGTCATGCAGGAACTGATCAAGGTCGGAGAGCCGAAGGAAATTGTCATTTCCGCCCTCGGTGTGCGCGAGGGGCTGCTGTTCGAACGGCTTGATGCCGAGGAGAGAGGCGTTGACCCGTTGCTGGCGGCTTCCGAAAACCTGAATGTCCTGCGCTCCCGCTCGCCGCAGCATTGCCGGGAACTGGCGGGCTGGATCGACCGGTTCATGGAGAGCTACCGGGGTACGCCGAAAATCGACGGAGTGAAACGTTTGCACCATGCGGCCTGTCTGCTGTCGGATATTGGCTGGCGGGCGCACCCCGATTATCGCGGCGATCAGGGGCTGGCCTCCATCGGCTATGCGGCGCTGTCCGGGGTCGATCATCCGGGCCGGGCATTCCTCGCGCTGACGGTGTTCTGCCGTTACGAGGGCATGGCGGCGATGGAGCGGGTCGACCCGCGGCTTAAGGAGATTGCCGGGCCAGATCTCCTGAACCATGCCATGTTGCTCGCCACCCTGATGCGTGTCGCTTATCCGGTGTCGGTGGCGATGGAGGGGGTGCTGCCGCGCACACCGCTCGTTGCGGAGGGTAAAAACCTCATGCTGACATTACCCGCCGGATTGCAAAACCTTGCCCATGAACGGTTGGTCAACCGGATGAAGCAACTGGGCAAGGCAACTAGGCTGACGCCGCGGATTGAGGTGGCGGGAGAGTAGGAAGACTTAACCGCTTTCCGTCCGGAAGAAAAATGATCGTCTTCGGCTTTTAGGGGCTGTCCGCCTCTCTAATGAGGCCGACAGGTTGCCCCGTCGGCGGGACATTAAGCTTTCATTATTCCGCCGGATACCAGTGCGGATTCGTCAGCAGCAGACCGCAGGTTTCTCCCATTTTCGGCCCCGGTTTGCGGGCGTTCTTCTGTATGCGTAGTTCCTGATCGCCGACAGTGACCGCATAATCGACGATCTCACCGAGATACGTTCTACGCTTGACCGTGCCGCGCATCTGGCCGCCATCAGAGAACTCGATCTCCGCCGGACGGGTGGCGAGTACGGCTTTGGGGCTGTTTGCAAAGACGTTCCCGGGAGCTTCAAGCTTCAGGGGATCGTTGCTTCCCATAACCCGTAATCCATCGCCGTGTTTTTCGACTTCAATGAAATTCGACAGGCCGATGAAGCTGAACACGAATTTGTTGGAAGGCTTGCGGTAGACGTTCAGCGGCGTGTCGATCTGCTCCACCACCCCTTGCCGCATGACCATGATTCTATCGGATAGCGCCATAGCCTCCGACTGGTCATGGGTGACATAGAGGATGGAGAACCCGAACTTCTTTTGTAACTCCTTGATCTCAAAACGCATTTCTTCACGAAGGTGTGGATCGAGACTGGAGAGTGGTTCATCAAGCAGCATCACGTCCGGGTTCAGGGCCAGCGCGCGCGCCAGGGCTACTCGCTGTTTGCCGCCGCCGGAGAGATCCATCGGGCTTTGGTTCGCCGCATTCAGCAGGTTGGTGTGTTTCAGGGCATCTTCGGTGCGCTGTTTGATCTCCGTTGCGGAGAGCTTGCGCAGGCGCAATGGAAAAGCGACATTCTCAAATACGGAGAGATGGGGCCAGACGGCAAAGGCCTGAAATACCATGCCGAAATCGCGTTTCTCCGGTGGCAGGTAAAAGTTTTTTATATGCGAAGACAGAAGCCGGTTGCCGACGTGGATTTCTCCCTCGTCGATATCCTCGAAGCCCGCAACCATGCGCAATGTCGTCGTCTTGCCACAACCGGACGGACCGAGCATGGAGAAGCATTCGCCCTTGGCGATCTCCAGATTGAGGTTATTGACTGCGATCACGTCGCCGAAGCGCTTGGTAATACCGATCAGCCGAATATGGGACATGGTTCGGCTCTCCTTCATTTCGCGCGGATGCCGGTGAGGCGCTGGATAAGCATCTGCCCGCCGACGATGATCAACAGGGCGATGCCGGCAAGGGCGGCAGATTCGACCGTTGCACCGTCTTCGTTCAGCACGTAGATTTCGACGCCGATGGTTCGGGTGTTGGTACCGTAAAGCATCACCGATACGGTCAGCTCCCGCAATGCCGGCAGGAAGATCAGGAAGAAGGCGGCGATCATGCCGGGGCGCACCAGAGGTAGAACTACATCGCGCAACGATTGCCCCATCGATGCGCCGCATGCGCGCGCCGCTTCGATGAGTGAATCGTGAACCTGTTCAAGCGCCGCGGAATTGGCTTTCAGGGAGAAGGCCATGTACCGGGCGATATAGGCTATCAGGATGATCCACACCGTGTTGTAGAGATTGATGCCGTATTTTCCGCCCCAGGCGAGAATGACGCCAAGGGCGATCACCGAACCCGGCACGGAGAACGGCAACATTCCCAGGAATTCCAGGAAGCCCTTGCCGCGCACCCTCATCTTGACGATGACGTAAGAGATAATGACGCCAGCAAACATGGTGATGAGTGCTGCCGAGAGGCCAAGGGAGACGCTGTTCCAGATTGCCCGCTGGGTTTGCGGATTCTCGAACAGGATGGTTTCATAATTGGTGAGAGTTAGGTTCTCCCAGACAATCGGCAGGCCATATGTCTTCAGGCCGCCGACAAGGAAGATGGTGATGGTCGGGAGCGCAATGGTGAAGGCGATATAGGCCAGAGAGAACAGGAACAGCGGAATCCGCAGCCCCCGCAGCTTCACCTCGATAGGGCGAAAACTCTTTCCGCCGATGATCTGGTAGCGGCCCTTGGTGAGGATGCGGTTTTGCAGCCACATGATGAGTGCCGCCGTCATCACGAGGATGGAGGCGAGGACGGTTCCGGCGCGGATCGAGGCGAAGGAACCGGCGCTTTGGTGGATGCGCTGGTAGATCAGGGTCGGGATATTGAAGATGCCTTCCTGGATGCCCAATACCGCCACGGTGCCGAAATGCGCCATTGAGTAAAGCATGATCAGCAATGCGCCGGAAAGGATGCTCGGCATCACCAGCGGGATCGTGATCTTGCGGGTGATGGTGAACAGGCTCGCGCCGGAGATGCGGGCAGACTCCTCTAGCGTCGGGTCCATGCGTTCCAGTGCGCCGCTCACTTGAATGAATACGAACGGGAATAGGTACATGGTCTCGATGGCCATGATGCCACCGTAGGAATAAATATTGATAATTGGCCCGTCGATTCCGATCCAGGCATAGAGATCCCGCAATATGTTGTTGATATAGCCGACGCGGGGGTTGAGCAGCATCTTCCAGGCGAGGGCACCGATGAATGACGGCAGCATGAAGGGCACGAGGAACAGAACCTTCATGAACCCCTTGTAGGGAATATCGGTGCGTGTCACCAGCCAGGCGAAGAACGTGCCGACGGCGGTGCTCATGATCGTTGTACCCGCTGCAATGTAGAGCGAGTTGAACAGAGCCTGATAGGTATCAGGTTCTTTGAGAATTCGCAGGGTGTCCTTGAGATTGAAGCCGCCGTCCACCCAGAAAGCGTTGAAGAAAATCAACGCAACCGGGACGACGACGACGATCACCAGAATGGCGATGGAGAGCCATAGGAGGATTTCGGCTGCGCCGAACGAGCGGGATGATTTCAGGGGCGGATTCAATCTGGCTTCCATGCTCATGCTGCGGTCTCCTTCAGACCGGCTATCCGGCTGTCATGTGGTCTGAACCAGTGCAGGTTATGGAAAGAGACGCGGCAAGGCTGGTTTTCTTTCATCAATTTGCCGCCGTCTATGGCTTCATGGGTATCCTGCTGCACACGTAAAGGAATGCCATCGACTTCGACAAGGTAATCCATGGTTGCGCCAAGGAAGCTTGCGCGCCTGACCGTACCGCGTAAACCCGGCCCGTCATGGCTCAGGTCGATCTCGGAGGGGCGGCAGCCGAGCATCCAGTCGCCCGACGAAGAAGGCATCGAAGTTGCAACAAGTTTCTGCTGGCCAATGCAGACTTCGCCGTTATGGTAGGAGGCGGGCATGAAATTGCTGACGCCCATGAACCGGAACACGAAATCGTCCGCCGGGCGCTCGAAAATATCCTGCGGCGTGCCGATCTGCCGAATGCCACCGGTCTCGTCCATGATCGCCAGACGGTCGGAGATAGCCAGGCCGATTTCCTGATCATGGGTGACATACAGGATGGTGATATCGAGCTGCTTCTGCAATTCCTTAATTTCAAACCGCATTTCTTCGCGCAAGTTTGCATCGAGATTGTTGAGCGGCTCATCGAGCAGCATTAGTGGGGGGCGGGCGACAAGAGCGCGAGCCAAGGCCACACGCTGCTGCTGGCCGCCCGACAATTGCGACGGAAGGCGTTTTTCGAGATTGGTGAGGTTGACCTGGCGCACTGCCTCCATCACGCGGTCGTTGATCTCCTGGATGGGGAGATTCTGTAACTTGAGCGGATAGGCGATATTGTCGAAAACACTCATATGCGGCCAGACCGCATAATCCTGGAATACCACGCCGAGACCGCGGTCATTAGGCGGCAAATCGATGCCTTGCGATGTATTGGTGACAATCTGATCGCCGATCAGGATCGTTCCCTTATCCGGTGCCTCGAACCCGGCGATCAGACGGAGAAGAACAGTTTTCCCGCAGCCGGAGGGACCGAGTAGGGTGAAACATTCGCCATGTTCGATCTTGAGTGATAAGCCGTTGAGTACCGTGTGTTCGCCGTAACTCTTGTGGATGTCCAGCATCGTGATTGTTGCCATCGGTAATCCAGACCCGATTTTCAAATGAGAAGGTAACTTTGATGAGCATCTGAATTAAGAAAACCGGTTGCCGGGGACGCATATGGCGTCTCCGGCTCCTGATTTTTAATAATCCAGAGCTTCCGTTGCGATCAGCGCCCCTGCATGATAGCCGTAAACTTCTTGATCGTAGCTTCTTTTTCCTTGATGAGGGCCGGATAATCGACCTTGATCGACCGCTGCACGGCATCTGCCGTAGCGGGAAGTAGCTTTGATATATCTGCTACGTCCTTGCGGACCGGCAGGGTGCCTTCGCTGGCGATGATCGCTTGGCCTTCCTTCGACAGCAGGAAATCGATGAACTTTTTGGCGGCCTCGATATTCTGTGTATCTTTGAGGATTGCTGCCGGGCTCGGGATGACGAGCATTTCCTGTGGATAGGCGAGGGAAAGGGTTGCCCCCTTCTCGATCTTGTCAATGGTGATGTAATCAACAGCAAGGCTGCCGGACAATTCGCCGGAAGCGGTGTCATCGATCACCTGACCGGAGCCCTTGCCCATCTTGGAGCCGTTCTTCTTCAACTCTTCGAAGAATTCCCAGCCGAAGTGCTTCGCAAGCAGCGCGACACTCATATAGGATGTTCCCGACAGGGCAGGGTCGGCAATGCCGAAAGCTCCCTTGAACTCGGGTTTCTTCAGGTCACTCCAGCTCTTCGGAGCCTCCTTGATGAACCGGGTATTATAGGCAATTCCAAGGGTGCCAAGGCGGATCGGTGTAAAGCTGCCGTCATAGCCTTCGAACGGATTGTAAATGTTCGCGACTTCGGGCGAAATGTATTTGATCAGAAGCCCTTCGGTATTCATCTGATAGAAATCCGGAACCTCGCTGGTCCACAGGATGTCTGCCTGCATCTTGCCGGATTCACGCTCGGCGGCAATCTTCGCCATCAATTTCCCAGCCCCGGCGGATTGGTAATCGACAGCAATGTCAGGGTGCTTCTTTACGAAGCTTTCCTTGAGCTTGCCGATGAGTGATTCCTTCATGGATGTGTAGATGATGAGTTTCTCTGCCGCAAAAGCTGGAACGGACAGACCAATTGCCAGCGTTGCCGCGAGCAGGGCTGAAGGAATAGTACGCGCCATAGCCGACACCTCATAATGTTGTGGCGAATGAAATCGCAGATCTTACGATCTTATGATTTTGCCTAGGCAGAGACAAGCGCGGTCAATTGGCACAGTTAAGAGGGAAGTATTCTGGGAGGGAGTAAGTGTTTGGGAGATGAGAAATAATCATGCAAATTTTCTGATTAAAACGCTAGATTGTTGCGATGGCCGCGATGGTTATAAAAATATTCGCATTAGTTTTTCGTCGCATATGACATGTTCTGGAGTTGCGCCTTTGCCTGGTGCGTCTCGTCCTTTGGGCGGGATCGGGGTGAGAAAAGGTTGAAAATATAGCGGCGGTTCCTTTTTCATGGAGCAGTGTCGAGCCAGCTTTGGCGGCCTCTGTCGTTAAGGTTGAAATACTGTACCTTGGCTATTCCATTGACAGGTAAGAAAATTGCTCGCTAGATATCAAACTGGCCTAGATTCCGCCTCCCGCCACACTCAGCATGGGATACACGCCGTGAAACGTTCAGCTCTTCTTGCCGCCGTTTGCCTTCCCGCGTTTTTGATGGCCGCGACCGCGTCCGCAAAAACGCTCGTCTATTGCTCGGAAGGGTCGCCCGAGAACTTCCTGCCGAGCGTCAACACCACCGGCACGTCGTTCGACGTAATGAACCACATCTATTCCACGCTCACCGAATTCGAGCGTGGCGGCACGAAGGTGACGAATAACGGCCTGGCCGAGAGCTGGGACGTTTCCGCCGACGGCCTGACCTACACGTTTCACCTGCGCAAGGGTGTGAAGTGGCATAACACCAACAAGAATTTCAAGCCGACCCGCGACCTGACCGCCGACGATATCGTTTTCACCTTCGAGCGGCAGTGGAAGGAGAAGCATCCTTTCTTCAAGGTGACCTCGGCGAACCATACCTATTTCAACGATATGGGCCTGCCGACGACGCTGAAGGCCATCGAGAAGGTTGACGATCACACGGTCCGTTTCGTGCTCAACAAGCCGGAAGCGCCGTTCCTCGCCAATCTGGCGATGCAGTTCGCAGGCATCCAGTCGAAGGAATATGCCGATGCGATGATGAAGGCGGGAACGCCGGAGAAGATCGACCAGGAGCCAATCGGCACCGGTCCGTATTATCTCGTCCAGTTCCAGAAGGGCGCTGTCGTCCGCTTCAAGGCATTTCCGGAATATTTCGCCGGAAAAGCGCAGATTGACGATCTCGTTTTTGCCATCACGACGGATGCCGCCGTGCGCTGGGCCAAGCTGCAAAAGGGCGAATGCCATGTGATGACGTATCCGAACCCGGCTGATGTCGAGGCGATGAAAAAGAATTCCGACATCGTCTTGCTCGAACAGCCGGGCCTGAATATCGGTTATCTTGCCTATAACGTTACCAAGAAGCCGTTCGACGATCTGCGGGTGCGCAAGGCGCTCAACATGGCGATCGACAAGAAGGCGATCATCAATACAGTGTATCTCTCGACCGGGATCGCTGCCATCAACCCGATCCCGCCGACGATGTGGTCGTACAACACCGAGATCAAGGACGATCCGTTCGATCCGGCTGCTGCCAAGAAACTGCTTGAAGAGGCTGGCCTGAAGGACGGCTTCACCATGGATCTGTGGGCCTTGCCGGTGCAGCGCCCGTATAATCCGAATGGCCGCCGCGTTGCTGAGTTGATGCAGGCCGATCTGGCGAAGATCGGTGTCAAGGCTGAGGTCAAGACCTTCGATTGGGCTGAATATCGCAAGGGACTCCAGGAAGGCCAGCACATGACAGGCCAGTTCGGCTGGACCGGCGACAATGGCGATCCGGATAACTTCCTCGACACCCTGCTCGGTTGCGATGCGGCCAAGATCGGCGGCGGCAACGTTGCCAAGTGGTGCAACAAGGAATTCGATGATCTGGTGAAGAAGGCCAAGGTGACGACCGATGAGAAGGAGCGTACAGCGCTCTACTCAAAAGCGCAGGAAATCTTCAAGCGCGAAGCGCCGTGGTTCACCATTGCGCACGCGGTGCAGATCGGCCCGATCCGCAAGGAAGTGAAGGGGTATAAACTGAGCCCGTTTGCGCGCCATTATTTCTATGGCGTCGATATCGATGGCAAGTAATACAGTTTTGACTTGATTCCAGAGCCGGACGGTGGTTATCGCCGTCCGGCCTCTTTTGTGTTTGATGACACCATGATCCGGTTCTTTTTCAGTCGCTTGCTGCTGGTCATCCCGACCTTTATCGGTTTGACGATTGCTGCGTTTTTCCTGATCCGGCTTATTCCCGGAGATCCGATTCTGGCGCTTGCTGGCGAGCGTGGGGTCGACCCCGTTCGTAAGGCGGCGGTGATGCAATATTACGGCCTCGATAGGCCGTTGTACGAGCAATACTATCTCTACCTCAAGCATATGATGGCCGGAGATTTTGGCCGTTCCATCGCCAGCAATATCTCTGTTTGGGAAGAGTTCAGTCAGCGGTTTCCGGCGACGCTGGAACTGAGCTTCTGCGCCATCGTGTTTGCCTTGTTTCTTGGATTCCCCGCCGGGATCGTCGCTGCCGTCCGGCGGAACACCATCGCCGATCATGGCGTGATGGGAGCGGCGCTGGTCGGTTATTCGATGCCCATCTTCTGGTGGGGGCTGCTGTTGATCATGGTATTCTCGACCTTTCTGCAATTGACGCCAATCAGCGGGCGGATCGGCAGTCTGTTCTATGTCGAGCCGGTCACCGGGTTCATGTTGATCGATGCCTGGCGCTCGGGCGAGCCGGGGGCCTTCGCTTCCGCCGTGCAGCACCTGATTTTGCCGTCGATTGTGCTTGGCACCATTCCTCTGGCGGTCATTTCCCGCA
The DNA here is from genome assembly GCA_031547465.1 of Microvirga sp. Classification (GTDB taxonomy): domain Bacteria; phylum Pseudomonadota; class Alphaproteobacteria; order Rhizobiales; family Beijerinckiaceae; genus Hohaiivirga. Next base: position 14,470 of record JAVBRX010000101.1, read on the forward strand.
TGACCCGCTCATCAATGCTTGAAGTGCTTGGCGAAGATTACATCCGCACGGCGCGCGCCAAAGGTTTGTCCGGTTTTCGCGTCATTTCCATTCATGCCTTGCGCAATGCCTTGATCCCGGTCGTGACGGTGATCGGTTTGCAAGTCGGGGTGTTGTTGACCGGCGCTATCCTGACCGAAAGCATATTCTCGTGGCCCGGTGTCGGGACCTGGTTCCTGACAGCCATTCAAGGCCGTGATTATCCGATCATTCAGGGTGGGCTTGTTCTAGTCGGGGTTCTGGTGATGCTGATCAACTTGATTGTCGATCTGGCCTATGGCCTCATTAATCCACGTGTCAGGTCTGCAAAATGACAGCACTATCCGACATTGAAACGGCTTCGATAGAGAAGTCCCAGGCAAATCCACCGGGCGCGCTACGCGAGTTCTGGCACTACTTTTCTCAGAATCATGGGGCTGTTGCCGGGCTTGTCTTCATTCTGTTCCTGCTTTTCTGCGCAATCTTTGCTGATTTTATCGCGCCGTATGCCTATGATGGGTCCGATCCCGTAAACAAGTTGTTGCCTCCCTTCTTTCAGGATGGCGGGAGTCTGAAGAATGTCCTTGGAACCGATCCGATCGGTCGCGATCTGCTGTCCCGCCTGATTCATGGTACCCGGTATTCATTGGCTATCGGTGCTTCCGTGGTGACGCTGTCGATTGTCGTCGGCGTTCTGCTTGGGTTGATTGCAGGGTTTGCTCGCGGGTTCATTGAAACTGCCATCATGCGGTTGATGGATATCATCCTCACTTTGCCGAGCCTGCTGCTGGCGCTGGTACTCGTTGCCATTCTCGGCAAGGATCTCAGGAATGCGATGATTGCCGTGGCCATCGTGCTGTTGCCGCATTTCGTCCGGTTGACGCGGGCGGCGGTCATTTCCGAAACTGCCAAGGATTATGTCGTTGCCGCCAAGGTCAGCGGGGCAGGGCTTTTTCGCCTGATGTTCAGGGAGGTGCTGCCCAATTGTCTGGCACCGCTGATCGTGCAGGCTTCCCTCGGCATGTCCACCGCCATCCTCGACGTTGCGGCGCTTGGATTTCTCAATGAGGGTGCGCAGCCGCCTCTGCCGGAATGGGGGACAATGCTCGCCGATGCCCGGGAATTTATCAGCACTGATAAATGGTGGGTCGTGACATTCCCCGGCATCGCTATCCTTTTGACCGTGATCGCCTTCAACCTCATGGGCGATGGCCTGCGCGATGCGCTCGATCCGAAACTGAAGAGCTAAAGATATGGCCCTTCTCGAAATCGAAGACCTGTCCGTCGATTTTCCGACCCGAGCCGGTGTAATGCACGCCGTCGATGGCATCACGCTGTCGCTTAACCAGGGCGACATTCTCGGCATCGTCGGTGAATCCGGCTCCGGCAAGAGCATGAGTATGCTGGCACTGATGGGATTGGTGCCGTTCCCTGGCAAGGTCAATGCCAAAAAGCTGTCCTTCAATGGCCGCGACCTGTTGACAATTCCTGCGAAGGAACGCCGCAAGATCATCGGCAAAGATGTGGCGATGATCTTCCAGGAGCCGACAACCAGTCTCAACCCGTGCTTTACCGTCGGTTTCCAGTTAGCGGAAACTCTTCGGATGCACGAGGGCATGGATCGTAAGCAGGCGCGACGACGTTCGATCCAGTTGCTTGAACAGGTCGGCATTCCCGCAGCCGAGAGCCGGCTCGGTTCCTTTCCGCATCAATTATCGGGCGGCATGAACCAGCGGGTGATGATCGCCATGGCCATAGCCTGCAATCCGAAACTGTTGATTGCCGACGAGCCTACGACTGCCCTCGACGTTACCATTCAGGCACAGATTCTCGATCTTCTGCTTTCTTTGCAGAAGGAGCGGGACATGGCGCTGGTGCTCATCACCCATAACATGGGTGTCGTCGCCGAAACGGCGAAGCGGATGATGGTGATGTATGCCGGGCAAATCATGGAGGAAGCGCCTGCAAACAGCCTGTTCCGTGAGCCGCAGCATCCCTATACGGCGGCCCTACTTGCGGCGCTGCCTGAGCGGACAACGGACGGGCGACGACTCACGACCATTCCCGGTGTGGTTCCGGGCCTGACGGATCGCCCCAAGGGGTGTCTGTTCAGCCCACGCTGCCAGTATGCGACGGACCGTTGTCGTGGGGAGCGTCCAGATTTGTGCGCCTGGGCGAGTGGTCGTTTGCGCTGCATCTATCCGCTAGGCGACCGGGATCGCGATGCGAAGATCAAAGCCGATCATCTCGTCGGCGCGGAGGAAGACCTGTGAGCGGGCCTGTCGTTGAAGCCAAGGATCTGAAACAAGTCTATACGATCAAACGTGGTCTGTTCGGCGCGCATCACGATCATCTGCAGGCGGTCGGCGGCGTATCGTTTTCCATTGAGCGCGGCAAGACGCTGGCGGTGGTCGGCGAATCCGGTTGCGGAAAATCGACGCTCGCGCGAATGGTGACGCTGATCGAGAAGCCGACGGCTGGAGCATTGCGTATCGATGGGGGCGATGCAGTCCATCCATCACCAACGCAGTGGAAACGGCTGCGCCAGATGGTACAACTCGTGTTCCAGAATCCTTACGGGTCGCTCAATCCGCGCAAGAAAGTCGGCGCCATTCTCGAAGAGCCGCTGATCATCAACACCGATCTGTCGACGGAAGAGCGTACCGAGAAAGTCCGGGCGATGATGGCTAAGGTCGGCCTGCGTCCGGAGTACTACAACCGTTATCCGCATATGTTCTCCGGTGGGCAGCGGCAGCGCATCGCCATTGCTCGCGCCCTGATGTTGTCGCCGAAGCTGGTGGTGGCGGATGAGCCGGTTTCCGCCCTCGACGTGTCGATCCAGGCACAGGTACTCAATCTGTTGGCGGATTTGCAGGATGAGCTTGGGTTGGCTTACTTGTTCATCTCCCACGACCTCGGCGTGGTGCGCTATATCGCCCACGATGTGCTGGTGATGTATCTTGGCCTTGCTGTGGAGCAGGGACCGAAGGAGCGCATTTATTCCCGGGCTCTGCATCCTTACACACAGGCGCTACTCTCCTCGACGCCGAGCGTTTCGACTGGGAAGCGTGAGCGGGTGATCCTGCGTGGCGAATTGCCGTCGCCGCTTAATCCGCCGCCCGGCTGCGTTTTTTCGACGCGGTGCCCCTATGTGACAGATCGTTGTCGTGCTGAGCGCCCGGCTGTTCGCACAGTCGATGAACGCCAGGTCGCCTGCCATTATGCTGAGAGTTTTCTGTCGGGCAGGGAAGCTTAGTACCTATATCAGGTATGTGATTTATAAATTTTGCTTCCAATTCTTTTCATCCTTGGTTTTTAAAAGGCCGAGAGCTCATAGGATGTTCTGGTCTCTCGGAATAATGGAGCTGTGACGGGCAGTTATCCTGATCTATGTCGTAGGGGACATGCGAGGAACCGTGCAAATTTTTGTTTTGTCGTCTGGTGTTGCCAGCAAGTTTTGATTAAAGAGATTTCTCTTTTCGGCTTGTTATTGCCTGCCAATGCTGGTTATCGACCGAAAATGCCATGTATCTTGTGCGGCACATATCTGTGTGTGGTAGCGTCTGAGGAATTGAATGCGCTTTCTGTTGAAGATTTCTGCATGGATTGATGAGTTCAATCGTTATATCGGCATGATAGCCAGCGTGTGCATATTGCTTCTGATTTTGGTGGGAACCGGTAATGCAACCGTGCGGGCCTTATCTGGCATCGAAACACATACCTGGTGGGGAAGTTGGCTCTCCGGCGTCGGAAGTGCTGGAAAAGCGGCAATGCAACTTATCGGTAATACGCTGAACGAGTTTTTATCGTATCTGTTCTCGGCAGTGTTCATGCTTGGATCTGCTTATGTTCTTCGCAAGAATGAACATGTTCGTGTTGATTTATTCTATGGATCTCTTTCACATCGTGGCAAGATCTATGTAGATATTTTTGGTTTTATCTTTTTCTTTACTCCAGTCGTTGTTCTGGTCTTGAAGCTTGGGTGGCCGTTCTTTTTGACTAGCTTTCAACAGCAGGAGACATCATCGAATGCTGCTGGATTATTGCTCTGGCCGGTGAAGCTGTTAATGCCGCTCAGTTTTACCTGCTTGGCGCTGCAGGGAATTTCTGAATTTATCAAACGAGTATCGGCGTTGCAGGGAATTTCTAAGATAGATACTTCGTATGAGAAGCCTGCACAGTAGGAGAATATAATATTAACTGTGATCGTGTCTGCTTACCTGGATGTGAAATATGCTTACCTACGGTTATACTGCACCTGCAATGTTCGCTGGACTTGTATTATTTTTATTGCTTGGATTTCCAGTGGCATTTTCGCTTGGCGCTCTTGGATTAACATTTGCTTTGATTGCCATGGAGATAGGGTATTTTGATATAAGTTTTTTCAATATCATACCGATGCGAATATTTGACATCATGGCACGGGAATTGTTGCTGGCAATTCCTTATTTTACATTCATGGGAGTACTTCTCGAACGAAGCGGTCTTGCCGAAGATCTCTTGGACGGGGCGGGACAGTTGTTCGGTCCGGTTCCCGGAGGCATCGCTTATGCGGTTGTACTTGTCGGTGCGGTTCTCGGTGCGATCACCGGCACCGTTGCGGCGTCGGTGATCGCTATGGGGATGATCTCTTTGCCAGTAATGATGAAATACGGTTACGATCGTCGCATTTCTACCGGGGTCATCGCTGCTTCCGGGACTTTGGCGCAGATTATTCCGCCGTCATTGGTGCTTATCGTGCTTGCGGATCAGTTGCGGGTGCCGTTGGGCGATATGTACATGGGAGCCAGCATTCCCGCGGCCATTCTCGTTAGCTTGTTCCTGTTATTCATTACCATGGTTTCTATCTTCCAGCCGCATAAGGTGCCGCCTCTTCCGAAAGAGGCGCGGACGCTGCACAGTTGGGCGCTGTTCAGAAAGGTGGCGTCGGGTGTTGTTCCGTCTGCAATCCTGATGTTTCTCGTTGTCGGCACCATTCTGTTCGGTTGGGCGACACCAACTGAAGCAGGAGCTTTCGGTTCCGTCGGCGCTATGGCGCTTGCGGCGATGCGTGGGCGTTTGACGAAGAGCATTGTCTGGGGGGCCATGGAGACGACCGCCCGACTTACGTCGATGGTTATCTTCATCCTGGTTGGCGCGACGATCTTCAGTGTTGTGTTTATCGGCGTCAACGGTGGTAGATGGGTCGAACATTTGCTGAGCGATCTGCCTGGCGGCGTTCTTGGGTTTATGATTTTTGTTAACATATTCATATTTTTCCTGGCGTTCTTTCTCGATTTCTTCGAGATCGCCTTCATTGTCATGCCGTTGCTCGTTCCCGTCATGACAAAGCTCGGAGTCGATCCGATCTGGTTCGGCGTGATGTTGTGCGTGAACCTGCAAACCTCCTTCCTGCATCCACCGTTTGGCTTCGCCCTGTTCTATCTGCGTGGCGTTGCTCCGCCCGAAGTGAAGAGTTCGGACATTTACTGGGGAGCTATTCCCTGGATCGTCATCCAGTTGATTGTGGTCTGCATCGTCATGTCCTCGCCAGCGTTGGTCACGAGTTGGGTGGCAAAACATGAAACCCTTGACGCGATTAAAGTGCAACAGACGATTGACAGCATTGGCGTCCCGGGTAGCGGGACGGATGCGCCCATCATCGATCTCGGTCCGCCGAGGATCGATTGACGAAGCGGGGATGCGGGCGATAAAACGGTTTCTTTTGGGGCTGGGGATGGCAGTGAAACCGTTTTCAACGCAATTGGCCGGAATGTTCGGTCTTGTTTTTATCTGCGCCTTGGCGTGGGTTGTGCCTGCTGTGGCGGAGGATGCGCCGGTTACCTGGCCGAGTGAGTGGCAGGTCACGGAGGAAGTCGATTCCGACGGCGATACTACTTGGACGGCCTCAAAAGACGACGAGAAGGGCAATGAAGTTGCCTCCATCGACCTTATGCGGATCGATTCCGGCGGGGCGGACGAAAGCGATCTCAGAACGTTCTTCAATGCCATGCGAACAAGCATCATGAAGCAGAGGGCGGTCGAGATCAAATGCGATGGCGGCAGAAAAACGATGATCTCATCTCTGCCAAGTTATGAGAGTGTATGCGATCTGGTCATGGTTGGAGACCCGATGAAAATGATTCTGACCACGACCCTGACGAAGGATAATGTCTACTCGTTTGTGGTATTCATCGATAAGAATGTATACGAAACATATCTTCCGCACTGGAAGGCGGTGAGGGCAAGCGCCCGGTTTTGATGGTTGCTGTGCGCCTTACTGGTCCGATAAGGCGTTACCATAACAGAAATAAAAATCGTTTGGTCAGGTGGAAAACTTTATATGGATTCAGCCCTGCGCTGCATGTGTGCGGGCGGCAGTTTTGATCTGGTGGCGGGACAGGCCGAGATCCTGCAACTCACGGTCACTCAACAGCGATAATTCGCGGACGATTTCGCGGTAGCGGAAAAAGCGTCGGATACGCGCGACAACAAAAGATCTGATCAAGACTATCTCCTTGAGTCAGGCGATGGCCGTGGCCTTCGTCCTGTTTTCAACCCGTGTATCGTTGCATTGGCTGGCGGGCTTGAGTATCCGCTTTATGTTCAATGCATTAACGATCATGACAGAGGCAATAGGCAGCCTCTTATATTTCATGGTGAGCTTGATATGAGATCCTTGATCTGAAAGGAAGGGGGAATGGAAAGAACCTTCCATGCGCAAAGCGCATGTCTTATTCATTGGGGATTAATATATAGCCAAGCTTATAATTTTTTTATAAAGAAATTATATATTTTGTGATTATAAGAAAAAAAATTTCTATTTCTTATATTAAAATTATCAAGTGAAATTGAGGTGACATGTGTCGTTAACCAGAAGTAATATCATTTAAAGCGTTTGGTGAATAACGCTCTCCGGGGTTGCCAAAACCGAATGAATTTTACCTCCCCTGCGACTATATGCGCAGGGTTATTCCAGGTTTTTCAGTAGCTTGGCAGTAAGTTTCGGGGTGCCAGGCTTGTGTCGCATGACAACTCCGCAGCGATTCAACAATGCCGAGCCTCGCTGAGAATGGCTGATACTTTCGGAACGTGCCATGGGTGGTCCATGCGTAGTGTCCAAGTGCGTCTGCTGGGGCTATAATGCTTGCTTGATATTCTTGGTTACCTGCCGTCTTTCCGCAAAGGCCGCCGGGCCAGAACCTCGCGCAGGAATTTGCCGGTATGGCTGGCCTTATCGGCGGCAATGTCCTCCGGTGTGCCGGTGGCGACGATTATGCCGCCGCCGTCGCCGCCTTCGGGACCAAGGTCGATGATCCAGTCGGCGGTCTTGATGACTTCGAGGTTATGCTCGATCACCACCACGGTGTTGCCCTGGTCGGCGAGTTCATGCAGCACTTCGAGCAGCTTGGCGACATCGTGAAAATGCAGGCCAGTGGTCGGTTCGTCTAGGATATAGAGGGTGCGTCCGGTGGCGCGTTTCGACAGTTCCTTGGAAAGCTTCACCCGCTGCGCCTCGCCGCCGGAAAGTGTCGTCGCCTGTTGGCCGACATGGATGTAATCGAGGCCGACGCGGGTCAATGTCTCCATCTTTTCGCGGATGGTCGGCACGGCCTTGAACAGATCCTTCGCTTCCTCGACCGTCATATCCAGTACGTCGGAGATCGACTTGTTGCGGTATTTGACCTCCAGCGTTTCGCGTCCGTAGCGTTTACCCTTGCATACGTCGCAGGTGACATAGACATCCGGCAGAAAGTGCATCTCGATCTTGATGACGCCGTCGCCGGAACAGGCCTCACAGCGCCCGCCCTTGACGTTGAAGGAGAAGCGTCCCGCCGCGTAGCCGCGTGCCTTGGCTTCCGGTAGACCGGCATACCATTCGCGTATCGGCGTGAATGCGCCGACATAGGTCGCCGGGTTGGAGCGGGGCGTGCGACCGATGGGCGATTGGTCAATGTCGATCACCTTATCGAGCAGTTCCAGCCCTTCGATGCGCTCGTACGGAGCGGGGAGTTCGAATGCACCGTTGAGCTTGCGCGCTGCCGCCTTGTAGAGCGTGTCGATCACCAGGGTGGATTTGCCGCCGCCGGAAACGCCGGTGACGCAGGTGAAGGTGCCGAGCGGAATGTCGACGGTGACATTGCGCAGGTTGTTGCCGCTGGCATTGACGATCCTGAGCATCCGCTCCTTTTGCGGTTTGCGACGCTGCGGCGGTACTGCCACCGCCAGTTCTCCGGTCAGGTATTTGCCGGTGAGGGAGTTCCTGTCGGCCTTGATTTCGTCCGGGGTACCCTGCGCCACGATCTTTCCGCCGTGGATGCCTGCGCCGGGGCCGATATCGAATACGTAATCGGCTTGCAAAATAGCATCCTCGTCATGCTCTACGACGATCACCGTATTGCCGAGGTCGCGCAGGCGCTTGAGGGTACCCAGCAGCCGTTCGTTGTCGCGCTGGTGGAGGCCGATGGATGGTTCGTCCAGCACGTAAAGCACGCCGGTAAGGCCGGAGCCGATCTGCGAGGCGAGGCGGATGCGTTGGCTCTCGCCGCCGGACAACGAGCCGGAGGCGCGGGCAAGTGTCAGATATTCGAGGCCGACATCGGCGAGGAAGGTCAACCGTTCGCGGATTTCCTTCAAAATGCGTCCGGCGATCTCGTTCTGCTTCGGTGTAAGCCGTTCGGGAAGCGACGTGAACCAGGGCAGGGCATTGCGTACCGACAGGGCGGTAATCGTGCTGATGTCCTGCATCGCCACTTTTACCGCCAGCGCTTCGGGTTTCAGGCGTTTGCCCTCGCAGGCGAGGCATGGCGTTGCCGACATGAAGCGGCTGATATCGTCGCGCGCCAGATCGCTTTCGGTTTCCCTGAAGCGGCGCTCCAGGTTGTTAACGACGCCCTCGAACGGTTTCTTGACATCGTATTTGCGTGTTCCGTCCTCGTAGGTGAACCGCACCACCTCATCACCCGAACCATAGAGGATGATGTTGCGGATCTTGACCGGCAGGGCGCTCCAGGCGGTTGTCGTCGAGAACTTGAAGTGGCTTGCGAGTGCCTCCAGCGTCTGGATGTAATAGGGCGCAACCGATTTCGCCCATGGCACAATCGCGCCTTTCCTGATCGACAGATCTTCGTCTGGTACGACCAGGGCTGGGTCGACTCGCATCTCGTGGCCGATGCCGCCGCAGGTCGGGCAGGCGCCGAATGGGTTGTTGAAAGAGAACAGTCGCGGCTCGATTTCGGAAATGGTGAAGCCAGAAACGGGACAGGCGAATTTTGAGGAAAAGACGATGCGCCTCGGATCGCCCTTTTCGTCTTTATCTTCCGCAAACTCGACCACGGCGATACCGTCGGCAAGGTCGAGCGCGGTCTCAAACGAATCTGCCAGACGCTGGGCAAGGTCGGCTTTGACGACGACCCGATCCACCACCACGTCGATATCGTGTTTGAATTTCTTGTCGAGGGTGGGGGCGTCATCAATGGCATAGAATTCGCCGTCGACTTTCAGGCGCTGGAAACCTTTCTTCTGGAACTCAGCAATTTCCTTGCGGTATTCGCCTTTGCGCCCGCGCACCACCGGAGCGAGCAGGTAGAGTCGTGTCTTCTCCGGCAGCGCCAGCACCCGGTCCACCATCTGGCTGACGGTCTGGCTTTCGATAGGCAGTCCGGTGGCGGGGGAATAAGGGATGCCGGTGCGCGCCCAGAGCAGGCGCATGTAATCGTAAATCTCGGTAACTGTGCCAACGGTCGAGCGTGGGTTCTTCGAGGTCGTCTTCTGCTCGATGGAGATGGCGGGCGACAAGCCGTCGATCTGGTCGACATCCGGCTTCTGCATCATCTCCAGGAACTGGCGGGCATAGGCCGAGAGCGATTCCACATACCGCCGCTGTCCCTCGGCATAGATGGTGTCGAACGCCAAAGACGATTTGCCGGAACCGGACAGCCCTGTGAACACGACCAGCCGGTCGCGCGGGATGATGAGATCGACGTTCTTCAGGTTATGCTCGCGTGCGCCGCGTACCGTGATGGCGCGGGCATGGCTATCGCCGGCCTTGGCCTGGGCGAACAGTTCATCGAGAGAGGAAGGGGGGAGTTTGTTCACGGTGATGACCGGATGCAGGTTTGAGAAAACGACAGCAGTTTGAAAGGATTATACTGGGGCGACAGTAAGACGGAGGGTGGGGTGGATAACGGCGATTCAGAGAGATGTTGTTATTTTTAGAACAAATCATGTACAAAAACAACACTTCGCCGTTTGTGGAATGGGTAAAGTATGTCTTCATAATTCAGTTCCAGATAATCCTCCCTCCGGGGAATGTCGATAAAAATGGTTGCATGATTATAAGAACAAATATAGAACAAATATTGTTACGTCAGGAAATGAAGTGAGTCCTTTTTTGGGGACAGCGCTTCCTTGGAAGGATAGGCTGTCTTGCCCGCCGAGGCGTTCCGCCTCACAAGAGGCATCGGCCTGCGGGCTGTCTGATGGTGCCGGTTTAGGATGGAGTATGAAGACATGGCTGGTAGCGTGAACAAGGTGATCCTGGTCGGTAATCTCGGACGCGATCCGGAGGTGCGGCGTATGGGGTCGGGCGATCCGGTCGTCAACCTGCGCATCGCCACGTCCGAGACATGGAAGGACAAGAATACCGGTGAGCGTAAGGAAAAGACCGAGTGGCACAGCGTGGTGATCTTCAACGAGAACCTCGCCCGCGTTGCCGAACAATACTTACGTAAAGGCTCCAAGGTTTATGTCGAAGGCCAGTTGCAGACGCGTAAATGGCAGGATCAATCCGGTGCCGAGCGCTACACGACCGAAATCGTTCTGCAACGTTTCCGGGGCGAACTGACGATTCTCGACAGCCGCGGTGGCGGTGCCGGTTATGGCGATGAGCAGAGCAGTGGGCAGATTTCGCAAAGCAGTGGCGATTATGGTCGCTCCGCGCCGGTGGAACAGCGCTCTTCCACGCCCGCCCCGATGGGCGGCGGCGGTGGCGGACGCTTCGGCGATATTGATGACGATATTCCGTTCTGAGACGGGTACGCGGACCGGCGGAGGATAATCGGCGGGCAGGGCGGTTAAATGGACCGAGAGCGTAATATTGATCCGGCGATGGACGGTGAGATCGTCGCCGCCATCGACCGTCGCTTGGACAATATCCGCCTCCAGGAAGGTGTTGTCATTCCCCTGGCTATCGAGAGCGGTAGCCGAGCGTGGGGCTTTCCGTCGCCCGACAGCGATTACGATTGCCGGTTTGTTTTTATCCGCCTGATTCAGGATTATCTTACGCCGTGGACACCGCGCGACGTGATCGAGACGCCGCTCGACACCGTATTCGATGTCAACGGCTGGGATCTCGGCAAGGCAGTGAAGCTGATGGCGGGCGGCAATGCGGTAATCGTCGAATGGCTGACATCGCCCATCGTCTATTGCGCCGACCCCGCCTTCAAGGCTGCGTTTCTCGATCTGGCAAAGCGCATATCGCGACGCGATCTCGTTGCGTATCATTATTTCTGTCTCGGAATATCGATGCTGAAGCGAGTTTTGAGCGACGGGAGCGACATTCCGCTGAAGAAACTCTTCTACGCACTGCGTCCCGCTGCCGCATTACGTTGGCTGCGAATGCATCCGCAGGAGACGGTCGTGCCGATGCACTTTCCGACGCTGGTGCAGCACTGTGATCTTTCGGAAGCTTTACGTGAGGAAATCGACGTCCTGTTACGGGCAAAGAGCAAAACACGCGAACTTGGACGCGGGCCGATGCCTTGCTCTATCGGCGCCTTTCTGCAATCGGAATATGAATTGGCGGAACGATCCGTGCCCATGCGCCCCCGTGCAGCAACCGGGCCGGTCAACCGCGAGGCGGAGGAGTTCTTCCGCGATATGCTGCGCCGGTATGGAGAAAGTCCATGAGTGAAGGTTCAAGCGAGGCAATGCGTCGCTTGAAAAGCGGGTGTTTGCGGCGTAACTCACTGTTCCTCAATTCTGTTCTTGGGCTGCCTCGCTGGCTGAAGCGTATTTCATGATCTTTTCCATCGATACCATTGGCCTCTTGGCCGCCGTGCTGACGACGCTGTGCTGGCTGCCGCAGGCGATCAAAACCTTGCGCACCAAGGAAACGAAAGCGCTGTCCGCTATTACCCAATCTGCCTTCGCCGTTGGGGTCGGGCTGTGGCTCGTCTACGGGCTGTTCATCGGCAACCTGCCGCTCATCATTGCCAACAGCATCACGTTCGTGCTTGCGGCGCTGATCCTCTATCTGAAGCTGCGCTATCGCTGAAGAAGCATTCAAGTCCGGAAGATCGCAAGAATTCCGTCGATTACGTATTGCACCGACAGGCCGCCGAGGATGACGCCGAGCAGACGGCTCAGCACGATATTGCCGGTGACGCCGAGCATACGGGAAAGCCGTTCCGCGGTCAGGAACACCGCGAAGCACATCAGGATGCACAGGGCGATCAGCGCCAGCAGCAGCGAGAGCGTCACCGCGTCGCCATGTGCTCTTCCTGCGAGCAGGATGGTGGCGGTAATTGCTCCCGGCCCGGCAAGTAGCGGGATGCCGAGTGGAAAGGCGGCGACGTTGTGGATGTGATCCTCGGTGATCGCCGTCTGCGCCGTGTGCTTGTTGCGTTCGGAACTGCGCTCGAACACCATCTCGAAGGCGATGCAGAACAGCAGCACGCCGCCGGAAATGCGGAAAGCGGGCAGTCCGACGCCGAGCAGATCCAGCACATGGCTGCCGCCGAGGCCGAAGAAGGCGAGAATCGCGAAGGCGATGATGCAGGCGCGCAAACCGACGCGTCGCCTCTCCTGCGTCGTCATGCCGAGAGTCAGCGACAGAAAAATCGGCGCCAGTGCGAACGGGTCGATGGTGACGAGCAGGGTGATGATGGCGGAGGAAGCAAAATCGAGCATGATTGAGGAATTGGAACGATAACCGGTATAAGTGAGGGGCGATTCCCTCAAGACAAGCGTTTAAGGCTGGCGTTTGAATGCGCGACCAGCGTGAAGGGAATTGTGTAAAGGAAAAACCGATGTTTTCAAAGCTTGACGATATCAGCCCGGCCGGGTCCGCAGAGCGCGCCAACGAGGATATCTGCGGAATGGACGGCGACTGGGCCTGGGTGATCGACGGTTTCACGCCATCGCCTCTGCCTCCGGCGATGTCGGCAAGAAGCGACGCCGCGTGGTTTTCCGCCTTTGCCGATGCGCGTTTTCGTGAATTGACGGCGCAAGGGCTGGAAGGCCCGGAGATCGTGCGTCGCACTGCCCTGCTGGCGCAGCAGGTGTTTCTTGCCGCCGCGCCGGAGCGCACGGATCCGGCATTCTGGCCGGGAGCTTCGCTGACACTGGTGAAGTGCTCGCCCGGAAAACTGGAGATCTGGCGTATCGGCGATACCGCTGCCTATGTCCGTACACCTGACGGAAACGTGGCGACGATCGGCGAACTGGAGGAGATGCGCCGCATCGAGGCCGGATACGCCCGTCGCCTTCTTACCGAAACCGGTGCGAAACCCGGCGATATCCTGAAAACAAAACAATTCCGCGACTGGCTGGAACAGCATCGCCGGAAACAAACAGACCTTGCGCATGTGCAGGTGTTCGGACTGCAACCGGAGGCGGGCGATGCGCTGGAGCATGTGACGCTCGACGCGGCGACGGGAACTTTGGTTCTGCTGGCGAGCGATGGCTTTTCGGCGCTGGTCGAGCTTTACGGCGACCGAAGCGTCGAGGAACTTATGGAAGCGGTGGTTTGCGACGGTCTGGGACCGTTGGTGCAACGCATCCGGGTAATCGAGACAGAGATGGACCCGGATGGTGTGCTGTTTCCGCGCTTTAAGGGCAGCGACGATGCGACAGCCCTGTTTCTGCGCTGTGTGTGAACTCCTTGAGAATCGCTTGTTTACCGTACCTGGAAGCCGTTCTCGGTCAGGGTTAGCATCCGCAGGTGCAACCCGTTCTTTTCCAGGGTTGCGTTCAACTGGTCGGAGAGGGCTTGCAACCTCTCCGTCTCGCCTTTTGTCTTGAGGGCATTCGCCACGCCGTTCATGTCCGACAGGGTGTAGATCATCCATTCCACGAGTTTCTGCTTGCTTGACATGTCGGGAACGGCAACCTTGCCATTGATGGCGAGCGCTTCGGAGAGAAGATGGGCTATTTGTGCTCTGGTTGCCGTCAGGCAGAGGTCGCATGGCTTGGTATCCGGGTTTACCAGGCGCCAATGTTCGGCAAGATAAAGCGTTGTCACATCCGTGAGATCGTCCGGCTTGAGATTTGCGTTCGGCCAGGACTCGATAAGTTTGGAGAAACGGGAGGCGATGGGGGTGGCTGCGAGGCGCTCCGCCAGTTGCGCCGGATCGCCCGCATAGCGCATCGTTACCTGCCGGACATAAGCCGCCATGGCTTCTTTATGGATTTCAGGGTCGGTTCCGACAGGATGGTAGGAGGGAGCCTGTCCTTGGGCGGGAGCGGGCTGAACCGTTTCCGGCTTTCCAATATTTGCCATGGTAACGCCCAGAAAGCTCAGGATAGCGTCGCGCGGGAGGGGCTCCTCGGCCATAGCGGCTGCGGGAAGCATGGTGATGAGCAGCGCCAGAAAAGCGGTTTTGAACCATGTCATATGGGAGAACTCCGAAGGGAATTTGTAAGGCGACAGCGAAGCCCTCGCAGGCGGCATTGTGGGGGAAGCGCCGCAACCGGTCAACGTGCGAAAAGATGAGCGGTGGATGGAGCGGTTTCCTTGGAAAAGCCGCGTTTGCGCTTGAAAAAGGCAGTTCAGTCGCCCATGAGGAATAGCTCTGTTTTTTAAGCGATTCGCTTTTATCTGCCGCTGCCGCTGACCATATTCACGGCAAGGGTGGTGTTTTTCGGAAAGACGGATTTTGACACAGGATAACCGGACCGGCGGACCGGCGGGCGCAGTTCCCGCCAGCGATATCAAGCCCGTTTCCATCGCCGACGAGATGAAGCGCTCCTACCTCGATTACGCCATGAGCGTGATCGTCAGCCGCGCTTTGCCCGATGCGCGCGATGGCCTCAAGCCCGTACACCGGCGCATCCTCTATGCCATGAACGAAAGTGGCTATACGCCGGACAAGAAGCACGTCAAATCGTCCCGCATCGTCGGTGATGTGATGGGGCAATATCACCCGCACGGCGATCAATCGATTTACGATGCCCTGGTGCGTATGGCGCAGGATTTCTCGCTGCGGCTGATGCTGGTGGACGGGCAGGGTAATTTCGGTTCGGTAGACGGCGATCCGCCCGCAGCGATGCGCTACACCGAATCCCGCCTTACCAAGGCGGCAATGCCGCTGCTGGAAGATATCGACAAAGATACTGTCGATTTCATGCCGAACTACGATGGCTCGCAGCACGAGCCGGTGGTCCTGCCCGCGCGTTATCCGAACGTGTTGGTCAATGGTGCAGGCGGCATCGCCGTCGGCATGGCGACCAATATGCCGCCGCACAATCTCGGCGAAGTGATCGACGGCTGTATCGCCTATATCGATAATCCCGGTATCACCATTGAGGCACTGAACGATATCATCCTGGGCCCGGATTTTCCGACCGGCGGCATGATTCTCGGGCGCTCCGGCATCCGTTCTACCTATCTCACCGGGCGCGGCTCCATCGTAATGCGGGCGCGTTCGACGATTGAGGAGGTGCGGAAAGAGCGCGAGGCGATCATCGTCACCGAGATTCCCTATCAGGTGAACAAAACGGTGCTGATCGAGAAGATCGCTGAACTGGTTCGCGAGAAGAGGATCGAAGGCATTTCCGACCTGCGCGACGAATCCGACCGCGATGGTATGCGCATCGTTGTTGAATTGAAGCGCGACGCCGTCGCCGATGTCGTGCTGAACCAGCTTTACCGTTTCACACCGTTGCAGAGCAGCTTCGGGGCCAATATGGTCGCTCTCAACGGCGGTCGTCCGGAACTGATGACGTTGACGGACCTTATCGGTGCGTTCGTCGATTTCCGCGAGGAGGTCGTCAGCCGCCGCACCAAGTTTCTGCTCAACAAGGCGCGTGAGCGGGCGCATATCCTGTGCGGACTGGCGATTGCGGTCGCCAATATCGACGAGGTGATCCATCTCATCCGCACTGCGCCAGACCCGAACTCCGCCCGGGAGGCGCTGATGGCGCGGGCATGGCCGGCGCGGGACATCGCGCCGCTGATCGCTCTGGTGGACGATCCGCGTTACCGCGTGGCTGAAGATGGCACCTATCGCCTGTCAGAAATGCAGGCCCGCGCCATCCTCGACCTGCGCCTGCAACGCCTGACGGCGCTGGGTCGCGACGAGGTTGCCGACGAATTGTCGAGGCTGGCGAACGAGATCTCCGATTATCTCGATATTCTGCGTTCGCGGTTGCGGATCATGACGATCATCAAGAATGAACTGATTCAGGTCCGCGATGCCTATGCCAGTCCGCGCCGCACCGAGATCGTCGAATCCGGCGCCGATGTCGAAGACGAAGACCTGATCCAGAAGGAGGACATGGTCGTTACCGTGTCGCATGCGGGTTACATCAAGCGCGTGCCGCTTTCGACCTACCGGGCGCAGCGCCGGGGCGGCAAGGGGCGGGCCGGGATGCAGACCCGCGATGAGGATTTCGTCACCCGTCTGTTCGTCGCCAACACGCATACGCCGGTGTTGTTCTTCTCGTCCCTCGGGCAGGCGTACAAGGAAAAGGTCTGGCGGCTGCCGCTCGCCGCGCCGAATGCCAAGGGCAAGGCGCTGGTGAACATGTTACCGCTCGATCCGGGCGAGCGTATCTCCACCATCATGCCGCTGCCGGAGGACGAGGCGAGCTGGGATAATTACGACGTGATGTTCGCCACCTCGCGCGGCACCGTGCGGCGCAACAAGCTGTCGGATTTCACTCAGGTCAACCGTGGCGGCAAGATCGCCATGAAGCTCGACGAGGGGGATTCAATTCTCGGCGTGTCGATCTGCACTGAGGCCGACGATGTGCTGCTCACCACTGTCAAGGGGCAGTGCATCCGCTTCCCCGTCCTTGATGTGCGGGTGTTCAAGGGCCGGGATTCCATGGGTGTGCGCGGTATCAACCTTGCCGCCGACGATACGCTGATCTCCATGACCATCCTACGCCATGTCGAGGCTGAGGCAGAGGAGCGGGTGGGCTATCTCAAGATGCGCCGCGCCATCAACGGCGAGACGAATGGCGATAACGGCGCAGAGGGCGACGAAGACGAGACGGTGAATGCCGGTGCTCTGTCGCAGGAGCGCTATGCCGAGATGGGCGCGCTGGAGCAGGTGATCCTGACGGTAAGCGAGAACGGCTTCGGTAAGCGCACATCGTCTTACGAATACCGGATCACCGGGCGCGGCGGCAAAGGCATCGTCGCCATGGCGGTCAATGAACGCAATGGCGAACTGGCGGCATCCTTCCCGGTTGAAGAAGCTGACGAGATCATGCTCGTCACCGATGGCGGACAGTTGATCCGCGTGCCGGTGAACGATATCCGCATAGCCGGGCGGGCGACGCAGGGCGTGACGATTTTCAAGACGGCGGAAGGCGAAAAGGTTGTTTCTGTAGAGCATCTCGTCGGTGAGGACGAAGAAGAAACCTCGCTTGGGGCGGAAACGGCTGATGGCGAATGATCCTTTGCCGATGCAGACGTTTGAGCGGATGGAAGGGTGAGCATGAAGCGGACTGCATTGTATACGGGCAGTTTCGACCCCATCACCAACGGCCATGTCGACGTTTTGCGGCAGGCTTGCGCCATTGCTGACCGGATCATCGTTGCAGTGGGCGTTCATTCCTCCAAGACGCCGCTGTTCAGCGCCGAGGAGCGGATGGACATTCTGCGTGAGGCGCTAGTTCAGCTTGGCGCTAAAACCGAATTCGAGGTCGTGGCGTTCAACGCGCTTGCGGTCGAGGCGGCGCGACAGCATGGTGCAAGCCTGATCGTGCGCGGGCTGCGTGACGGCACCGATCTCGATTACGAGATGCAGATGGCGGCAATGAACGCCACTATGGCTCCCGATGTGCAGACAGTGTTCTTCGCTTCGTCGCCTGCGGTCCGCCCGATTACCGCCACGCTTGTCCGGCAGATTGCCGCGATGGGTGGCGATGTGTCCGCCTTCGTCCCGCCGAATGTCGCGAGCCGTCTGGCTCGAAAGGTCAAACGAGCCTGATCGGCTTTTCTTGTTTTTCAACTCCGGAGTTTCCGTCTCATGAAGCGTTTGCTCGCTGTCGCGGTGTTTCTTCTGTCCGCATTCCTCACCCCTGTCATGGCCGAAATGCCCAAGGTGGCGGTTGACCAGCAGAACACTGTTTATCTCGACACCAAGGATGGCCGGGTGGTGATCCGCCTGCGGCCCGACCTCGCCCCGAAACATGCCGAGCGGATTAAGACGCTGGCGCAGCAGGGGTTTTATAACGGGGTGGTGTTTCACCGTGTGATCCCCGGCTTCATGGCGCAAACCGGCGATCCGACCGGCACCGGCACCGGCGGTTCCAATCTACCCAACCTTCCGGCGGAGTTCAGCGCCGAGAATTTCACGCGCGGTTCGATCGGTATGGCTCGCTCCGCCAATCCGAATTCGGCCAATTCACAGTTTTTCATCTGCTATGCCGATGCGCCGCATCTCAACGGGCAGTACACCTATGTCGGGGAAGTCGTTTCCGGCATGGAATTCATCGACAAGGTGAAAAAGGGTACGGAAATGGGTAACGGCATCGTCCAGAACCCTGACAAGATCGTCAAGATGCAACCCGCCGTGGCGGCGAAGTAAGGCCAACCCTACACGGAACCGGCCCCGGTTATTATCTGACGGAATGTTGCGGTCCTTCGGCATGGAAAACCGGAGGATCGCGCTTTGCAGGCAGGACTGAATTGTTCCAAGCAAGGGAAACCCAAGGGAAACCATCGAATGACCTCTGAAAAAGACGACAAGCCGATAAAGGCCAAGGCTGCCCCGAAGAGCAAAGCCACGCCGAAAACTAAGGTTGCTCCGACAGGCAAGGTTTCTGCAAAGAGTAAGGCTGCGACGGAAGGCAAAGCCGCCGCAAAGACCGAGACTGCCACTGCCGGTACTCCCACGCCAGTGAGCGCGCCCGAGGTTACGCAGGCAAAACCCGCTCCGGCGAACAAGCTGGATCCGGAAAACACTTTGATTATCGAGACGACCAAAGGGCGCGTCGTTATCGCCATGCGCCCGGATCTCGCCCCCGGCCATGTTGAGCGCATCAAGATTCTGGCGCGGCAGAAGTTCTATGACGGCATCGTCTTCCATCGCGTGATCGAAGGCTTCATGGCACAGACCGGGTGTCCGCACGGCTCCGGTATGGGCGGATCCGACATGCCGGACCTGCGGGCCGAGTTCAACATGGAGCCGCATGTGCGCGGCGTATGCTCCATGGCACGGTCGAGCTTTCCGCATTCGGCCAATTCGCAGTTCTTCATCTGCTTCGCCGATGCCCGCTTCCTTGACCGGCAATATACGGTCTGGGGCAAGGTGGTCGAGGGTATGGAGAATGTCGATCAGATCAAGCGCGGCGAGCCGGTGCGCGATCCCGACCGGATGCTGACTATGCGTGTCATGGCCGATGTTGCCTGATTGATTTGAGGGTTTTCACGGGGAGTACGCTCTTGCGCGTGGATCTGTTCGATTTCGAACTGCCGGAAGAACGCATCGCATTGCGCCCCGTGGAACCGCGCGATGCCGCACGGCTCCTGGTGGTGAAACCAGGAGAGACGTCTGCTGCTCCGCACATTGAGGATCGACAAGTCGCCGACCTGCCGCAGTTTCTACGTTCCGGCGACGTGTTGGTGCTGAACGACACCAGGGTTATCCCGTCTCGGCTTCACGGCGTACGCCATCGCAACGGGGCGGAGGCGCGCATTGAACTGATGCTGCACAAGCGCGAAGGGCTAGATTACTGGCGCGCCTTCGCCCGTCCGGCCAAGCGCCTGAAAATCGGCGATAAGATCCGCTTCGGTCATCAGGCAGAGGGGATGGTGTGCGAACTCGCTCGGCTGGATGCTGTCGTCGAGGACAAGGGTGATGATGGCGAGGTGCTGGTCCGCTTCTCGTTTGCGGGGGCGTTTCTCGATGAAGCGCTGGTGCGTTTCGGCGAGTTGCCGCTGCCGCCGTATATCGCCGGAAAGCGCCAGACCGACCTCAGGGATAACACCGATTACCAGACGATCTATGCGCGGGAAGAGGGGGCCGTCGCCGCTCCGACCGCCGGGCTGCATTTCACCGAAAATCTGTTCAAACGTCTCGATGAGCGCGATATCCGGCGCGTTACCGTGACATTGCATGTCGGGGCGGGGACGTTCCTGCCGGTCAAGGCCGACGACACGGCGGAACACCGGATGCACGCTGAATGGGGGCAGGTGAGCGAAGAGACTGCGAACGTTCTCAATGAAGCACGGCGTTCCGGCGGGCGGATCGTTGCCATCGGCACCACGTCGCTGCGGCTTCTGGAAAGCGCTGCCGATGAGGCAGGTGTCATCCATCCGTTCCGGGGCGACACGGCGATTTTCATCACCCCTGGTTACAGGTTCCGGGCCGTCGATATTCTGATGTCCAATTTTCATCTGCCGCGCTCGACCCTGTTCATGCTGACGAGCGCATTCTGTGGGCTGGGGGCGATGCAGGTTGCTTATGCACATGCCATTGCCGAGAAATATCGCTTCTATTCGTATGGCGATGCGACGTTACTGTTTCCGGAAGGATTGTGAGAAAGACAATGGATTCTGAGACTGTTGCGAATGGGGCTATCACGAAACCCAAGGATTCTCCGGTAGTACCCGGCGAGTTTACGTTCACGGTCTCGAAAACGGACGGGCGCGCCCGCACCGGCGAAATCCGCATGCCGCGTGGCGTGATCCGCACACCGGCCTTCATGCCGGTCGGTACCGCTGCGACGGTCAAGGCGATGTATCCTGAACAGGTCAAGGCGCTTGGTGCGGATGTGGTGCTTGGCAACACCTATCACCTGATGCTGCGTCCCGGAGCGGAGCGGGTCGCCCGGCTTGGGGGGCTTCATGCCTTCATGAACTGGCCGTATCCGATTCTCACCGATTCCGGCGGTTTTCAGGTGATGTCACTGGCGGGGCTGCGCAAGATCGACGAGACCGGGGTACGGTTCCAGTCGCATATCGATGGTTCGCGGCATGTGCTGACGCCGGAGCGCTCCATCGAAATTCAGGGGCTGCTCGGTTCCGATATCCAGATGCAGCTTGACGAATGCGTGAAACTGCCCGCCGAGGAGCGAGTTGTCGAGAAGGCGATGTACCTGTCGCTGCGCTGGGCCGAGCGTTGCCGTGTGGCTTTCGGCGAGCAACCGGGCAAGGCAATGTTCGGCATCGTGCAGGGTGGAACCGTTGACCGTCTACGCATCGAAAGTGCCCGCGAACTGGTAGGTCTCAGCCTGAAAGGTTATGCCATCGGCGGCCTTGCGGTCGGTGAGCCGCAAAGCGATATGCTGCGGACGCTCGATACCGTCGGACCCTACCTCCCCACTGAAAAGCCGCGCTATCTCATGGGTGTCGGCACGCCCGACGACATAGTCCAATCCGTGCGGCGTGGCGTCGATATGTTCGATTGCGTCATGCCGACCCGCGCTGGTCGCCACGGTCTGGCCTATACGCGTTTTGGGCGGGTAAACCTGCGCAATGCCAGACATGCGGAAGCGCTGGAACCCCTCGATCCACAATCCTCTTGTGTCGCGTCCAGCACCTATTCGCGCGCCTACCTGCATCACCTTGTCCGCGCTAATGAGATCCTCGGCATGATGCTGCTCACCTGGAACAACCTTGCTTATTATCAGGAGTTGATGGCGGGGTTGCGCAAGGCGATCAGTGATGGACGGCTGGACGATCATATCGCCGAAGTCAAGGACTGTTGGGCCAGGGGCGAAGCGCAACTGGCAAAAAACCAGAGTGCCTCCTGATCCATCTGCCGCGAAAGAATATCTCTTACTCCGATAAATGTCTCGCAGGCCGAATGATACGGTTTCCGTTTGGATGGCTCGTAAGAGCGCCGGGATGTCATCGCTTCGAATGGCTCTCTGCGACCACCTTCGTTTCTCCAGCCCGTCGAAATACTGTGGCCATTGCTCGATGAGTCCATCGTCGACAAACACACCGCCTTCCTTGTTGAACTTAATATCATCATCAAGGGTGATAGCTTTCATTGGTGATCAGATAGAAAAGATAATAATTAAACAAATGGAAAAAGTGCA
>JAVBRX010000026.1:0-23676 GCA_031547465.1 Microvirga sp.
CCTACGACCATCGCCTCATCGACGGACGCGAGGCCGTCCTCAGCCTCGTCACCATCAAGGATGCCATCGAGGATCCATCTCGTCTCATCCTCGACCTCTAACCACACAAACCACAAACCGGGGCCGGAATAATCCGGCCCCGGGCAGCGATTGCTTCAATGTCGAACCGGAATCACCCGGTATTGTCCCGCCTTACCACGGGACCTCTTGGCGATGGCGACATTTTCCGCTTAAGTGGGCGTTACTTTAATTCTAGGGCCAACCGGACCAAAAAATATTCCCGACCAAGCGGTTGGCGGCAAATGAGAACTGGCGGATGAGATTGCGGTCGCGAACGATACGCTGGGGGTTCCAGATCGCGGTGGGAGGCATGGTCATCCTGCTGGCCTGGTATGTCAGCAGTCTGATGGTCATTCAGGAAGCGACCCGTAGCGGACGCCACCGTCTGGAGCTTTATGCACAGACATTGCAGGCGACGATCGAGCAATATGAATACCTGCCGTTCGTGCTGACCCTCAACAAGGATGTCCAGGCTTTTCTGGGTGGACGGCGCGACGAGGCATTCGCAGATGAACTGAACGGCTACCTGCTGAAAGTCCGCATTGCCTCACGTACCAACGAGATCTTCATCGTCGATGCGGAAGGAACAGCGGTTCTGTCCAGCAATTCGGAAACACCGCAAAGCTATGTCGGCAATTCATACTCGTTCCGACCCTATTTTCAGCAGGCGGCGCGGGGCCAACAGGGTCGATTCTACGGCGTCGGCTCCACAACCGGCATTCCGGGTTATTTCCTTTCGCTTCCCGTTTACGTCGATAAGAAATTTGTTGGCGCGGTGGTGGTCAAACTCAGTTTCAATATCCTTGAGGAAGCATGGCGGGCGGCGACAGACAACATTTTCGTCATCGACGCAAACGGCGTCACCTTCCTGAGTTCGATTCCCGATCTGAAGTTCGGTATCCTGAACCCGCTCACTCCAGAAGCGAAGCAGGCGATAGAAAAAACTCTGCAATATCCATTGAAGGATTTGCGCCTGATAGAAATCGACCGGACCGTCATGCCCTTTTATGCGGATATAGGCCGGTTCAAACGCAGTGAAGCGCGCAATCTCGGTAATGTCCTGATCCAGGACAGGCTGCTCGAACGCCACGGCTGGACAATGATGCTCCTCAGCCCGCAGCAGAATATGGCTTTCGTGATCCTCGCCACGTTGTCGGCGCTCATCGCCTACATCGCTTTCCTGACCATCGTCCATTACGTTTCATTGCAAAGCCGGAGATTCACTGAAAATCTCGAAGCAAAAGAAAGATTACAGCGCGCGCATGACGAACTGGAACTGAAGGTGCGGGAACGGACCGTCGATTTGCAGCTTACCAATGAACGGCTGACCCGCGAAAGCATCGAGCGGACGCAGATGGAGGCTACACTGGCGGCAACCCGCAACGAACTGGCGGAAGCAAACAAGCTTGCGGCTCTGGGACAGATGGCGACCGGTATCGCGCATGAACTGAATCAGCCCTTGGCCGCATTGCGGACCTTCTCAGAGAATACACAGCGATTTCTGGAACGGGGCAATTATACGGAAGCCTCCAGCAATATCGGCCACATCACGTCTCTGGTCGAGCGGATGGCCCAGCAGACATCAGAGTTGCGGGCTTTCACAAGTCGCCATCGCGGCCCGTTGGGTATAGCCTCGCTACAGAAAGCGGTGCGCAACGCCCTGCTGCTTCTGGAAAGCGTCCTGAACGAGAATAACGTCACCGTCGAGGTACAGGCCCCCGAAGCGGATCTGCCCGTGCCATGCGATGCTATCGGTCTGGAGCAGATTTTCGGCAATCTGGTCGCCAACGCTATTGATGCGCTGAGCGGCGCGAAAACACCGAATCCGACCATTCTCATTACTCTGTCCGTGGAAGCGGGCAACATGACAACGGTACAGTTGTCGGATAACGGCCCCGGGATATCCGCAGAACAGAAGAGCAGGGTTTTTGAAGCATTTTACAGCACAAAACGGCGTGGTCTCGGCCTTGGGCTGGCAATCATCAAGACGATCATAACCGAATCCGGCGGCACAATATCGATTGCCGACCGGGCTGGCGGCGGAACGGTTTTCTCGCTGGTCTGGCCGGTGACGAACTGAAAATCCGGTCATACGATGGCTGGCCACCGCATTCTGGAGGAGCGTTCGATGGTGCGGAAAACGTACGATACTCTTGGAATTCTCTACATTGAGGATGACGATGCCGTGCGTCTGGCCGGGGCGCAGGCCATGAGGCTCGAAGGACTGAATGTCCTGGCGGTGGCAGATGCCGAAAGCGCCCTCGCCACGTTACGGCAGTCGCTGGATTACGTCATCGTCAGCGATGTCAGACTGCCGGGCATGGATGGTCTCGATCTTCTGACGCAGGTCAAGGCCATTGACCCCGAAATCCCGGTGATCCTGGTAACGGGACACGGCGATATATCCATGGCGGTGCGCGCCATGCGCCTGGGAGCCTACGATTTCATCGAGAAGCCCTACGCTTCCGACCGGTTACTGGATGTTATCGGCAGGGCAATGGACAAACGCTACCTCATTCTCGAGAATAGAAGATTGCGGCAGGAACTCGAAGGGCGGGCAGGTCCGCACATGATCGGCGAGAGTCCGGCCATGCAGGCCGTCCACCAGCAGATCGCCACCCTGGCCGATACCGATGTCGACGTATTGATCATGGGCGAAACGGGAACGGGAAAGGAACTGGCGGCCAAGGCGCTGCATCACTGGTCACGGCGACGGGATGGCCGGTTCGTCGCCATCAATTGCGCCGGATTGCCGGAAACAGTATTTGAAAGCGAGATGTTCGGGTACGAGGCCGGTGCGTTTACGGGGGCCAACAAGCGCCGCATCGGCCATATCGAATACGCCACCGGCGGAAGCCTGTTTCTGGACGAGATCGAAAGCATGCCGATGAGTATGCAGGCGAAGCTGTTGCGGGTGCTTCAGGAGCGGGAACTGGAACGGCTGGGGTCGAACACCCTTGTGCCCATTGATTGCCGGGTGATCGCCGCAACCAAGGACGATCTGCTGAAGCTGAGTGACGAAGGGCGATTCCGGCGCGATCTCTGCTACCGCCTCAACGTGGTGACGATCCGCCTGCCGCCACTCCGGGAGCGGCCGGAAGATATCGGTCTGCTTTTCGTCTGGTTCGTCACCAAAGCCGCGGATCGGCACATGCGCGCCGTTCCAGAAATCCCGGATGCGCTGATCCGCAAACTTACGGCGCTTCCGTGGCCCGGCAATGTAAGGGAACTGAAGAACATGGCGGAACGCTATGTGCTTGGCATGGCCCCCGAACTCGATGAGACAATGGAGCCGGTGCATTCCGGCAAACTGTCCCAGCAAATGCTGGCTTATGAGCGGCAGTTGCTGGAACAGGCCCTGCACGCATGCGGCGGAACCGTCGTCGATGCCGCGCAGATCCTAGGGCTGCCGCGCAAGACGTTATACGACAAGCTGACCCGTTTCGGCATCGATCCTCAGATGTTCCGGCCCAAAGACGGCCATTGACGTCGGCTACCCCAGCGTTGCTTTAAGCCGTGCAATCGCCTCATCGACCAGAACACGCGGGCAACCGAGATTGACGCGCAGGAAGCCCCGACCCTCGGGGCCGAATTTCAACCCGCGGTCGAACCACAAGTGGGCGCGCGTCAGCATGAATTTCTCAAGTTCGTCCTGTTCCATGCCGAGGCCCCGGCAATCCATCCAGGCAAGATACAACGCCTTCGTCTGGAACACCTTCAGACGTGGCACGGATCGACGTATCTCGGCGGCAAAATGCTCCTGATTACCCCGGATATAAGCAAGCAGCGCCTCAAGCCACGGCTCGCCATGGCGATAGGCGGCCTCGCAAGCGACCATACCGAGGAGATTGACCGTCGCAATGCCGTTGCGATTGAGCTGGGCGATAAATTCCGCCCTGAGCCGCGCATTGGGGACGAAGATATTGGAGCATTGCAGCCCGGCGATATTGAAGGTCTTGCTCGGCGCGGTGCAGACGATGCAATTATCGGCAAAGGCTTTGCCCAGGTTAGCGAACGGAATGTGCCTCGCGGTTTTATCGAACACCAGATCCTGATGGATTTCATCCGCAACAACCAGAATGCCGTGGCGGGCGCAGATTTCCCCCATTGCCCGTAACTCATCCTCCGACCAGGTATTTCCAGTCGGGTTATGAGGATTACTAAGGATAAATAGCCTTGTTCTAGGACTTATTGCAGCCTCGAAGGTAGCCGGATCAAACCGGTATCCATCGCCATCGAGAATGAGCGGCGCATTGACGACATGCCGCCCGTTCATCGCCGGATCGGTATGAAAATGCCCGTAAACCGGCATCTGCACCAGAATGCCGTCGCCCGGGCGGCTAAACGCCTGGATAGCGACATTCATCGCCGTCACGACACCCGGCGTCTGAACGATCCATCCCGGTTCGATCGTCCAGCCGAACCGTCGCGACTGCCAGCCGCACACCGCGTCGATATAATCCGCCGTGTACCGCGCATAGCCGAACATGCCATCTTCCGCTGCTGCCTTCAGGGCATCGATCACCGGTTGCGGCGATTTGAAATCCATATCCGCTACCCACATCGGCAACGGGTCGGCAGCGCATTCGTCCGGGGTGAGGTTCAACTCTGGAAACGCCCATTTCGACGAGTATCCGCGCCGCCGGTCGATCAGGCTGTCAAAGTCGAACTTCATGTCTGCCTCCTTAACAAGTTGTACATATCCCCGATGCGACCAATATGGCGGAGCCGGGATAACGGAAAAGCACCGCATATCATAGCCTTTATGGCCACGTCGTGCCCTTGATGCCGGGAAAGAATTCTGCATAGCATCTTGGCAGGATCATTTGGAGACAACGGTTCATGTCTGCTTTCCTGAGTACAATCGTCAATCTGTTCGGCGGCGTTCGTCGTGGACCGGCGACAGGCCGGTTCGACCCGGCGACCCTGCCGGAGGTCGCGGCGGCAGTCAGTGCCCTGAGTAACCGGCGGTTCGGCGATCTCAATGCCCGGCTGAGCGAATTGCCGGACGCAAGCCGGTTCAGGACAGTGGAGCGCACCATCGGCGTCCTGAGTCGCAACCAGACCGATGGCAACTGGCTGGATCTCTACGAAACCTGGGCGCGGATGACGGAAAGCGGCGAAAGCCTGCATGGTCTGGGAATTGCTCATGTCGTTTCCGGATGGGCGATTCGTGGCCGTGGCTGGGGAGAGACTATCGACAAAAGTGCTGTGGAACCGTTCCTCCAGCATTTCCAGGCGGCAGAAACCGCCCTGGCGCGGGCGCATCAGGCAAGTCCCAACATTGCCGCACCGCTCGCCGGAGCGATCAGTTGCGCCTGCGCCCTGCAAGCGCCGAGGAAAAAGATCGACACACTCTTCAAAACCCTGACCGGGATCGACCCGCATCATTACTGCGGCCACCGCGAGATGCTGGAAACCCTGAAAAAGAAATGGGGCGGCAGCGACGAGGAAATGTTCGTCTTCGCCCGCACAGCTCCAGAGAATGCACAGCCGGGCAAGAATGTGTATGCCCTTGTTCTCGACGCTCATTGGGAGGCGCGCAATGCCTACGGCTGGGGCAACGACGACGCGGCGGCGGATGCCTATTTCAAAGACTCCACCGTCAGGGAGGAAATCGTCGCCGCCTGGCGCAAGACCGCGGGACGACCAGACTACCGGGAGGACGAGGATTCGCAGATACTTTACAACCTGTTCGCTGCCGCCTTCTATCTTGCGGGCGACAAGCCGCGCACTCGCGACGCGCTGGAGAAAATGAACGGCCTCTATCTGGACGAACCGTGGGAGACGCTGGCTACTTCACAGCGTGAAAGCTACGATCCGGGCTTCATCGTCGACCGGATCACGCGGGAATCCATGGGCCTCGCCGGAGGGTAAAATCCACGGGAGATGCTTCATCCCGCTTGGCCTTCATCGCTTCAAGCCAAGGCTTTGGCGATCACCGGCAGACCAATATCCATGCGGTAATCGACAGAGGAATGGTTGTCTGGAAATTCCTCGTAAGTGTGCGGAACGTCCGCCTGCACAAGCTTGTCGCGCAACGCCCGCGCACCATAGATCATGTTGTACTGGTCGATATCGCCGCAATCGATATAGAGTACCTTCAAACGTTTGAGCGAGGCGATGACGTCGGCTCGCTCGGCCATCGTCAGCGGATCCCACTTCAGCCAGTTGGCCCAGCGCTCGGGGATGAGGGCGCAGGTGTCGGTCGTCACCGGCAGGCGCATGCCGAGGAAGACGGACGGGTCGGGGTCAAAAGTGGCGCATTGTGCCAGAAGCATGATCGTATGCCAGTCGGCATCTTTTAGCTTCTTCGCCGTCTCGAAATGCTCGATGAAAGCGGGAATGGAATTGTCGAATTCCGCCAACCGCCGCAATATATTACAGAAATCGGCCCGGTACATCAGTTCGAAACCGACATCACCGGAAAACACGGCAGCGGCGCTCCACACATCCCCGCCATGCAGCATGGCATGAACCATCGCCCCGTAGCCACCGGAACTCTTGCCGAACACGCCCCGATGGCCCACACCGCCGCACCTGTAGCGGCCCTCGATGGCGGGTAGCATTTCCTCGATCAGAAACCGGCTCCACGGCCCCATGGCGGCGCTGTCGATATACTGGTTGCCGCCGAGCCGAGTGAAGCAATCCGGAAAAGCAATGACACAGGGCGGCATTTCTCCGGCAGCGATCAGCCGGTCGGCACGCTCCGGCACGTTCTCGCCCCAGTTCTTCCAGTTTGTATGCACCGGGCCGCCCGCCGTGAAGCCGACGAGATCGATGAGAAGTGGCAGACCCTCGCCGCTCTGCCCCGCTGGAATATAGATATCGACGCGGCGGCGCGACGGATCGCCGAGGAGATTGTTCTGCAAAAGGGCGCTGTCGATCTCAATGGACTCTATCCTGCCCTGCGGAGCGTTTCTATCCCGGCGCATTGCGTTCTCCTCAATCGAACAGGCTCGACACCGAGCTTTCCGTCGCCGTTCTGCCGATGGCTTCGCCAATCAGAGGCGCAATCGACATGACACGGATGTTGTGTGCCAGTTTCACCGCCTCGGTCGGCATAATCGAATCGGTGATGACCAGCTCTTTCAGCTTCGAATTGGTAATGCGGGAAATCGCCCCGCCGGACAGAACACCGTGAGTGATGTAGGCGTAAACATTCTTCGCGCCCTTTTTCAGCAGCGCTTCGGCGGCATTGCACAGGGTACCGCCGGAATCGACAATGTCATCGATCAGGATGCAGGAATTGCCCTCGACATCGCCGATGATGTTCATCACCTCGGATTCTCCGGGGCGCTCGCGGCGCTTGTCGACGATGGCAAGAGCCGCGTCGATGCGCTTCGCCAGGGCGCGGGCGCGGACCACGCCGCCGACATCGGGCGACACCACGGTGCAGCGTTCACCGTTGAGGTGTTCCTTGATGTCGCGCACCATCACCGGCGCGGCAAACAGGTTATCGGTGGGAATGTCGAAGAAGCCCTGAATCTGCCCGGCATGGAGATCGAGGGTCAGCACCCTGTCCACCCCGGCATGGGTGATGAGGTTGGCGACCAGCTTGGCCGAGATCGGTGTGCGCGGCCCCGGTTTGCGATCCTGCCGGGCATAGCCGAAATACGGAACCACCGCCGTAATCCGCCGCGCCGAGGAACGGCGCAGCGCATCAATGACAATGAGAAGCTCCATCAGATGATCGTTGGCGGGAAACGAAGTCGATTGGATCACGAACACGTCCTCACCGCGGACGTTCTCCTGAATCTCGACAAAGATTTCCATATCGGCGAAGCGCTTCACCTGACAACGGCACAACGGTACGTTGAGGTAAGCGGAAATGGCTTCGGCGAGCGGCAGATTGGAATTTCCCGCGATGAGTTTCATGGCGTTTCATACCGGTGTGGCGTGAGTAAAACGAAAGTAGCGGCTACGTCCTTGTCTCGGGTCTTATCAGCCTCTTTTCAGGGTCACAATATGCAAAGACGACAGATAAGGAGTGAAGATAGCTCCCCCTGGCGATAAAGCAGCAATCCGCATTTTGCGGCGTACAAGCGCCCTCAGTGGCTTTGCGGTCTTTCCCCAGACAAAAAAGATTTCTACATCAGGATTATGAGTCGCCCGGATAACGATATCGCCGCTCCACAGGAGTCTCCGCCCGATCAGGCGCAAGAGTCTGTTCCGTCGCTAGCCCTGATGCGCGGCACGGAGGCGATTCGCATCCTGTGGCGCACACTGCCGAACGCCCCCGGCGTCTACCGGATGTTCGACGGCAATGGTGACGTTCTCTATGTCGGCAAGGCGAAAAGCCTGAAGAACCGGGTCGCGTCCTACACCCGCGAACAGGGACATTCGAACCGCATCGCCCGCATGATCTCCGAAACCGTGACGATGGAATTCATCACCACCGAAACGGAAACCGAGGCGCTGCTGCTCGAAGCCAATCTCATCAAGCAG
Organism: Microvirga sp.; assembly: GCA_031547465.1. GTDB lineage: Bacteria > Pseudomonadota > Alphaproteobacteria > Rhizobiales > Beijerinckiaceae > Hohaiivirga. Next base: position 8,509 of record JAVBRX010000026.1, read on the forward strand.
TTGAAACCGCGCTACAACGTGCTGATGCGGGACGACAAATCGTTCCCTTATATCCTGCTCGCCACCGATCACCCATCGCCACAACTCGTCAAGCATCGCGGGGCGCGTACCCGCAAAGGCTATTATTTCGGCCCGTTCGCCAATGTGCTGTCCGTCGACAGAACGATCTCGACCCTGCAACGGGCCTTCCTACTGCGCTCCTGTACCGACAGTTATTTCGAGAACCGCACCCGTCCCTGTTTGCTCTACCAGATCAAGCGCTGCTCCGGTCCCTGCACCAGCGAGATCTCCAAAGAGGATTACGACGAACTGGTGCGCGAGGCGCGGGAGTTTCTGTCCGGGCGCTCCACGGCAGTCAAGGAACGGCTGAGCCACGACATGCAGGCGGCAGCGGCGGCCCTCGATTTCGAAACGGCGGCGCGTTACCGCGACCGCATCGCCGCGCTCGCCGCAGTACAAGGCAGCCAGGACATCAACACCCAGAGCGTCGAGGAGGCGGACGTGTTCGCCATCGGCGAACAGGCGGGGCATTTCTGCATCGAGGTGTTCTTCTTCCGCAACTGGCAGAACTGGGGCAATCGGGCGTATTTTCCGAAGGCCGACAAGTCTTTGACTCCGGAAGAGGTTCTGGACGCCTTTCTGGCACAGTTCTACGCCGACAAGCCGGCTGCCCGGCTGATCCTGCTATCACACGATATCGAGGATCAGGCTCTGCTCGCCGAGGCGTTGACGACCGTCACGGGTTACAAGGTCGAAGTCGCCGCGCCGAAGCGGGGTGAGCGGCTGCGGCTTGTCGAACTGGCGTTGAAAAATGCCATGGAAGCGCTCGGGCGCAAGCTCGCCGATACGGCGTTGCAGGAGAAACTGCTTGCCCAACTTGCCCCGGTCTTCGATCTGCCGCATCCGCCGCGCCGGATCGAAGTGTACGACAACTCGCATATTTCCGGCACCAATGCCATCGGGGCGATGGTGGTGGCGGGCGCCGGCGGCTTCATGAAAGCGCATTACCGTACCTTCAACATCAAATCGGAAAATCTGGCGCCCGGAGACGATTTCGGCATGATGCGCGAAGTTCTGATGCGGCGGTTCGCCCGGCTGATAAAGGATGCACCGAGGGAAATGCCGGTCGATGTTCCCGCCGATAATGACGTGGATGCCGATGAAGAGGAGGCGCGTGACACCTTTCCCGCCTGGCCGGATCTGGTGCTGATCGACGGCGGCAAAGGCCAGGTGGAGGCAGCGCGGGCGGCGATGTCGGAAGCAGGAGTGCCGGAGGGCGAGGTGCATATCGTTGGCGTCGCCAAGGGACGCGACCGCGATGCCGGACGCGAAACCTTCTTCGTTCCGGGAAAGCCGCCATTCAAGCTGCCACCGAACGATCCAGCATTGTACTTCATTCAGCGCCTGCGGGACGAAGCGCACCGTTTCGCCATCGGTACGCATCGCAACAAACGGCGCAAGGCGATGACGAAAAACCCGCTCGATGAGATCCCCGGCATCGGTCCGACGCGCAAGCGCACACTTTTGCTGCATTTTGGCACCATCAAGGCCATCCAGCGAGCCGCATTGGAGGACCTGATGCGCACACCCGGCATCAACGCCGCAACCGCGCAGGCGGTGTTTGATTTCTTCCGTGACAGTTGATGCTAAACCGCTAGCGGACAGAAAAATAGTCGCATAGCGCCGCCCATGGCCGGACTGAGGATTGACATGCGTCGACGCGCATAGTTTCCTTGTATCACCATGCCAGTTTCGCAAGCCGCCCGCTCCACTGTCTTTAGCCTGCCGAACCTCCTGACCTACGGTCGGTTGATCGCGGTTCCAGCCGTGGTCGCATTCATGTTCTGGCCGGAGCATTACTGGGCGCGCTGGACGGCCTTCATCATTTTCGCCATTGCCGCCATTACCGATTATTTCGATGGCTATCTTGCCCGCGCCTACAAGCAGCAATCGGCCTTGGGGCGGATGCTCGATCCGATAGCCGATAAGCTGCTCGTTTCCTCGTGCCTGCTGATGCTGGTCATCAAGGGGCAGACGATCCAGGGCTGGGCGATCTGGGCGGCGCTCGTCATCCTGTGCCGGGAAATTCTGGTCTCGGGCCTGCGCGAATTCCTTGCCGGATTGCAGGTATCTGTGCCGGTGAGCAAGGTTGCCAAGTGGAAGACGACGGTGCAACTCGTGGCGATCGGTTTCCTGATCGTCGGCCCGGCAGGTAATGGTATTCTGCCGCACACGACAGAAATTGGCCTAGTTTTTCTGGTGATTGCCGCAGCATTGACCATCTATACCGGATGGGACTATCTGAAATCTGGCATCCGGTATCTGATGGAGCACGAGGAATGAAACAGGTCAGGCTGGTCTATTTCGCCTGGGTGCGTGACCGCATCGGCAAGCCGGAAGAAATGCGCGATATTCCCGACGAGGTCGAGACCGTGGCAGATCTCATGCGCTGGCTGAAGGCGCAGGGCGAAGAATACGAATACGCCTTCGAGAACGAGACAATCATCCGCGCTGCCATCGACAAGGTGCACGCGTCGGGGCAAACGCCGGTGGCTAGTGCCCGTGAGATCGCCTTTTTCCCGCCGATGACCGGCGGCTGATCTTTCTTGACAAGGCAGGCCGTCATGAGCGCGTCGGCGATCATCCCTACCATCCGCATCCAGCATGAGGATTTCGACCCTGCTGCCGAGGCAGAAGCCTTGACCGGGCGTAGCCCCGGTATCGGCGCGCTGACGAGTTTCGTCGGCCTGTGTCGAGATGAGGGCGGGCGGCTGGCAGCGCTCGAACTGGAGCATTACCCCGGCATGGCGGAAGCCGAGGTTGAGCGCGTGGCCCGCGAAGCGTTGGCACGCTGGCCGCTACTCGGCATTACCGCCATCCACCGTTATGGCAAAATCGCCCCTGGAGAGCGGATCGTTCTGGTGGCGGTGACAGCGGCACACCGCGCCCCGGCCTTCGCTGCCGCTGAATTCATGATGGATTTTCTCAAGACCAAAGCGCCTTTCTGGAAGCGGGAGTATCTGCAAGACGGCAGCATCGGTAACTGGGTCGCAGCCAAGGACGAAGACGACCACGCCGCTGCTCGCTGGATCGAAGAATGTTGAGCAACGCCTGCCTCGGCAAAAGCTGCCACCTGAGGTTTTATTTTGTCGACAATCGTTAATTTTTAATTAAATCGTTATTTTTTATAACTTACTAAATTTAAACTACGGTATAATCACTATATTAATAAATATATTTTATATATTATGTTATGTAGCGATACTATTTGTAAAAAAACATCTTAACTATTTAACTTAATAATATAATGTTACTATATTTAGTATTTTAAAAATATAGAATCATAAAAGAGTTATTTTGTACAACATCAAATTTAACGACACGCCGCAATACAGATAAAAATCAGAGCTAACGACCTATCTCTTTGATTTTTAAATATAATTCTGCAAATTTGCACAAAATGTTCAATCTGTCGCCGCCCCGTCATCACCACCGGTCGAAACCGGAAACAAGCCGTTGACCCGACGTTTACTTCTGCCGCGCATGGTCGGGCGATGCGTCGTAGATCGGTTGCGTTCATCTCTTTCACGTGCGTCGGCCTGGTTCTTACCGGCTGCGCCATGTTCCGCTTCGAAAAGCGGGAGCCTTGGCGTGCGGAAGCGGAAAATGCCTGCATTACCAAGCGTCTGGTGCGGATCTCGGACGACGTGACCACCACGGCGGCCATCGACGGTCCCGGGGCCTGCGGCATGGAGCATCCGTTCCGCGTTCTGGCATTTGCCGATGGAAGCGTGCGGGTAAAAACCCGGCAAACGCTCGCCTGCCCGATCATCCCGACCATCGATTCCTGGTTCAGAGATATCGTCAACCCGGCGGCGCAGATGTATTTCGGCATGCCGGTGGTGGAGTTGAACGCCGGTTCCTATTCGTGCCGGGGGCGCAACAACCAGCGCGGAGCACGGTTATCGGAACATGCTTTCGGCAATGCTTTCGACGTAATGTCGTTCAAATTTGCAGACGGTTCGGTGGTGACGGTGAAGAATGGTTGGCGCGGCACATCCACCGAGCAGGAATTCCTGCGTGAAGTATTCGTCGGTTCGTGCACCTATTTCACCACCGTTCTCGGGCCGGGGTCAGATTCATATCATTCCGACCATTTCCATCTCGATCTTGCCCGCCATGATTCGAGTGGGCAGCGGCGTTACTGCCGCCCGGTTCTCAAGTTCACGCCGCGCCTCATTCCCGGCGGCAATCATCCGCCAACAATAGCGTCCGTCCCTGCCCTGCCGCCGATTCCGGCCTCAAGGTTCGAGGATGCCTTCGCTCCGGCATCGGGTGCGTTGCCGTCCTCACCCACCGGGGATTACGGCGACGATGACGAAGACAGCCTTGACTGACGGCTGCCGTTTCCCGTCGCTTCTTTCGTAACTTCGGTCGAAATCGTTCGCGGCGGCTTGACGCGACGGTTCGGCCTCGCCATGATTTCCTATAGACCGACATGGTTTTGCGTTCAGGGAGAGAGCAATGCGTCTCACGGCGGCGATTCTGATAAGCGGATTGGCTTTGGGGGCCTCTGTGGCCTCGGCGCGCGACATCGTTCCCGCCGAACAACGGGAAATTGCCTTTTCGGCGCATCTGCCCGGCTGCGACGATGCCAGCGTTCTGGGCAAGATTTCGTCCGCCTTCGCCCGGAAGGAAGGGCGGTTCTGGAATTCCTCAGCCGAAATCCAATGGTTCGAGAAGATCCGGGATGTAGCGTGGCGGCCATGGGGATACGACATGATCCCACGCCGTTTCTGCACCGCCGTAGCGATTCTCTCAGACGGGCGTAAACACCGGGTCGATTACTCGGTGCGTGAAAATCTCGGCTTCATCGGCATGACCTGGGGCGTCGAGTGGTGCGTTGCCGGATATGACCGTAACCGCGCCTATGCCCCCTCCTGCCGAGCGGCGCGTCCGTGAACCGGTTGACGCTCATTGCCGCTATCACCCTTATCGTTCTGGGGGCGCTGTATCTGAGATCCGGCCGGCACAATCCGCCAAATGAACCAAATTCGCGAAACGGGGAGATACGCGTGCCTGAATCTCCGCTCGTCCCCCCGCGCCAGACGGCGAACGAAGCGCCCACCCCGATTCGCCCCGGCGCAAGCGAATCGACGGTGCGGTCCGGGCGTTTCGATTTCTTCGTTCTGGCTCTGAGCTGGTCGCCGGGATTCTGCGCGACACAAAACGAGCGTGACGATTCCGGCCAGTGCGCGCGCAACGAGGGCTTCGTCGTGCATGGATTGTGGCCGCAATTCGAGCGCGGCTATCCATCGAATTGCGACACCCGTAATCGCGAACCGAACCGGGCGGCGCTGGAGAGTGTGCGAGGACTGTTTCCAGACGATGGACTGGCGCGTTATCAATGGCGCAAACACGGCTCCTGCACGGGGGCATCGCCAGCGGAATACTTCAACGATGTCCGCGCGGCGCGCAGCGCCGTGACGGTTCCGGAGTCTTATGTACGCCCCGGATTGCGACAAACGGCACGTTCGCAGGATGTGAAGAGGGCATTCGTGGACTCTAATCGCGGCCTGCGAGCGGACATGATTCGCGTTCAATGCCAGCGTGGGCAATTGCAGGAAGTGCAGATCTGTTTCGACAAAACGCTCCGCAGTTTCCGCGCCTGCGGCGACGACATGCGCGACACGTGCGGATTCGGCGAATTCAACGTGACACCAGGCTCGCGCCGCCGCTAGAGTGTCAGACCGAAGAGCATCTGCGGTTTTCGGCTGCAACGTTGCAATTCCAATGAATCAACAGCATCAGACGATGTGTCCAAATCGTCCGATGTTGTCGGATGGATAATAGCTTTACCTGGCAGGATCATGAATTACCGTCACGCCTTCCATGCCGGCAATTTCGCGGACGTGATGAAACACGCGCTGCTGGTGCGGATTCTCGCTTATCTGCGTCTGAAGGATAAGGCCTTCCGGGTAATAGATACCCATGCGGGCATCGGCCTTTACGACCTTGCAGGCGATGAATCAGGACGGACGGGGGAATGGCTCGACGGCGTTAAACGCCTTGATCTTCCTTTACCTCCGCAGGCCGAGACGCTGCTGGCCCCATACCGCGACATCCTCGCTTCCGTTCGCCGTCGCCATGGCGAGACCATCTACCCCGGTTCCCCCGCCATCGTGCGCGAGATGCTGCGGCGGCAGGATCAGGCGGTATTCATCGAACTGCACCCTGCCGATTGCCAGACGCTGACGGAGCGCTTCAACGAGGTCGTCAACACCAAAGTGCTGCATCTCGACGGCTGGCTGGCCCTGAAATCTCTGATACCGCCGAAGGAAAAGCGTGGACTGGTAATAATCGACCCGCCATTCGAGGTTCCTGGTGAATTGTCCGCCATGGTCGCAGCTCTGGATCAGGCGGTGCAAAAATGGCCGACCGGGGTTTTTGCTGCCTGGTACCCGGTCAAGGATATGGCATCCATTGATGAAGCAGCGCAGCGGCTAGACAAAACCAGCATCCGCCCCGGTCTGCGCCTCGAATTATTGGTGGATCGGAACAACGATTCCTCCCGCCTCAACGGTTGCGGATTATTCGTCGTCAACCCACCCTGGGTGCTGCGGGAGGAAGCGGAGATTCTGCTGCCCGCCCTGTGTGAACGGCTCTCGCGCTCCGGTTACGGAGCTTATCGCTGTGAGCCATTCGGACCGGCAGCATGATCGACTATCGCTCCTGGCAATGTTCGCAGCCGGTGCGGCGGGATTATGGTATGAAGGTTGCAAAAGCGTTGCGACAGATCGTGCGCCATTGAATAAAAAGGATTTTTCATGATGATTTTACGTTCCTCCCCAACCTCACCGTTCGTTCGCAAAGTAAGAATCGCCGCCGAGATACTGGGCCTGTCGGACAGAATCGAGATCGTCAATGCCGACACCCTTGATCCGGCGGACGATCTGAGGCGACAGAATCCCTTAGGAAAAATTCCGGCCCTGATCCTCGACGATAGCGATGTCCTTTTCGATTCGCGAGTAATCGTCGACTATCTCGATGACCTCGCTGGCAGCAATGTGGTGATTCCATCCGGCCCGGTCCGGTTCGAGGCACTGCGCGAACAGGCGCTAGCGGACGGGTTGATGGAAGCGGCGGTGCTCCAGGTTTATGAAGGACGCTTCCGCCCGAAGGAACAGCATGTGCAGAACTGGCTCGACCACCAGCAAGGCAAGGTCGAGCGGGCACTGACCCATGCCGAGGAACGATATTCGAAGATCCGGCAAGGCGTGCCGCATATCGGTGAAGTTGCGCTCGCCTGCGCCCTCGGTTTCCTCGATCTGCGGTTCGAGGGCCGCTGGCGTGATACGCATCCGAAACTTGTCGCCTGGCTTGCGGACTTTGCTGCCCGCGTTCCATCCTTCGAGGCAACTGCGTTCAAGGGGTAAGCTTGTAAACGGCCTGTTTCCCGATGCCACAATCCAAGAAAAACCTGCAAAGAAAAACCCGGCGAATGGTTTCGCCGGGTTTTTAATACTGATACCGATGCCGGTCTTAGAAGATCGAAGACGAGAACTTGTAGTTCACGCCAAGACGGAAAATGGCGGCTTCGTCCCGATCCCGGCCCCGGTAGACATCGCCGGTATCGGAGTCGAGAACGCGACTGCCCTTGCGGTGGAGCCGGAGATACATACCTTCACCCTTGATGGTGATGTTATCGGTAATGGCATATTCGACACCGCCGCCAACCGTCAGGCCGACGCCGGTCTTCTTCTGGCAATGGCCGAAAGCGCCGGGAAGTGTATCGAACAGGAACTGGCAGGTCTTGTCTTCCTTGCCGCCGCCGAACGCGAAACCGCTGGTGGCGTAAATCAGGGTGCGATCGAAGGCATAACCGACACGACCACGGATCGATCCGTACCAGTTCAGTTCGCCACCGATGCCGTTGGAATCCAAGCCGTTAATGTTGAGGAAGGTATCGCCCCACTTGTAACCGCCGAGATCGAGATATTGCAGATCCGCTTCGACACCGTAGACGAACGAACCGGTCTGATCGAGCGCCCCGACCGAAAGACCGCCGGTGAAACCGCCGCTATCGTCCTTGAACGTGACAACCGAGCCATCGGGATAAATCCAGCGCGGTTCCTTACCGACGCCCCAGCCATAACCGGCGGTGGCACCGACATACAGGCCCGTCCATGTAAACATTGGTTCGACCATCGGCGGCGGCGCAATGACGCGACGGGGCAGGTCGGCCGCAAAAGCGCTGGAGACGGTCGCAAGGCCGATCAGCGCAACACCGGACAACAGATACTTCTTCATAAGGGGACTCCGTGCTGTATGGCCCATATATTTCGAAACACGAACCGGGCGGTTAGTCGAGTTAACCTTAGTCTGATGACTATGGATAGTCTTTGAGATTGCGTATGCAGGCGTTAATAGTAGTCTTCAAAACTGAACATGTCTTTGAACTACGCTCAGCTTTTTTCTGGTAGCGAGATTTTTTAAGATCTCGTAAACTTAGCGAACGGTAAATGTAGGCTGTATAATTAAGTTGGTTTGGTAAAGAAGTGGTTACTAAAAACAGATGAAGGAGAAAAAGTTTGCTGCGAGCAGCTTTGGTCACAGGGGGAGCGAGACGAATCGGTCGCCGCATTGTCGAACAACTGGCAGCAGATGGTTATGCCGTTGCCATCCACAGCCGCGCCATCGATTCGGATGCGCAGGAAACAGCTGACAAGATTGTGAACGCCGGCGGGATAGCAGTTCCGGTCGTGGCGGATTTATTCGTCCGGGAAGATCTTGAAACTCTGATCGACGCGGCATGTGCCGCCGTCGGCTCGCTGTCACTTCTGGTCAATAATGCTTCGCTGTTCGAACCGGATTCCGTTACCGAACTCGACGCGGACGTCTGGGAACAGCATTTCTCCGTCAACTTACGCGCGCCGGTATTCCTGACGCAGGATTTTGCCCGGCAAGTGCCGCCGAACGAACGCGGCGCTGTGGTGAATATCCTTGATCAACGGGTCTGGCGACTGAACCCGCGCTTCTTCTCTTACACGTTGAGCAAAGCGGCGTTGTGGACGGCGACGCAGACTATGGCGCAGGCGCTTGCGCCACAGGTGCGTGTCAATGCGGTCGGCCCGGGGCCGACACTGCCGAGCCAGCGGCAATCGCCAGTGGATTTCGCCGCGCAGGCGGCAAGCCTGCCCCTGCGGCGCGGTCCGGACCCAGACGCCATCGCCGAGGCCGTGCTTTATCTCGCCAAGGCGGGAACCGTAACCGGGCAGATGATCGCCGTCGACGGCGGCCAGCATCTGGCTTGGGAAACGCCGGACGTCACGGGCATCACCGAATGAGGCCGATCGCGGAGATCAGACGTCCGTAATCCGCCTCGCTGCGATGGGTGGTGCGGCGATAGCTGAAAAACCGCTGCTCGTCCGAATAGGTGCAGAGGCCAAGATCGACAACGGTTCTGACGCCGATGGCGTTCAGGCGTCTGACGATATAACCGGGCAGATCGAACAGGAAATGTTCCGGCCTATCGCCAGGACTGAAAAAACGTTCGTCCGCCGCATCTCTGGCAAGAAACGGCGTGGGAAAATCGGGACCGACCTCATAATGCTCACGCCCGATGGTCGGGCCAAGGACTGCGACAATCGCGCCGCGCTCTGCACCGAGCATTTCCATTGCATCCACCGTCGCTTCCAGAATGCCGGTCAATGCGCCACGCCACCCGGCATGGGCTGCGCCGACGATCGGGCGGTGCGTATCGGCAAACAGCACCGGGCCGCAATCGGCGGTGGAAATACCGAGCATCAGGCCCGGCCTGTCCGTCACCATCGCATCGGCTTTCGGACGCTCGGATGCGGCCCATGCGGTTTTAACAGTGACGACATCGGCAGAATGAATCTGATAGAGACTCAGAAGATCGCTCGGCGCAACACTGAGGTGTTGCGCCATGCGCTGCCGGTTTTCGGCAATATGCGTCTGGGCATCGTTCGATCCGAGACCGCCGTTCAGAGTGGCGTAAAGCCCCTGCGATACGCCGTTCCGTCTTGTGAAGAACGCATGCTTGACCATGGGCAAGCTTGCAAGTTCCGGCGCTTCGATGACCATCGGTTTTCTGTTTCCTCATCAATAATCGGATTGATCGCTACGAAGCGAGGGGCTGCAGGGCGGGAATGGCGGCAAGCGTTCGGTCGGCGATCGCCAGTACCTTGAACAGATCGCCCATGCCACCCGGATGTGGCCCAGTCAGGCGAGCAAGGGCAGCGTCGATAGCCGCGGCTTCCCCCGGACTGGCCGAGCGCTTCAAGTGCGCGGCGCGAATAATGATGCCGAGTGCCATCAGGAATTCCCCTTGCCCGCTCACCCCATGCGCGAGTGCGCCTTTATCCTGAGCCGCCTGCGCCAGATGGCGAAAATCGACATGCGTCGTCAGATCAGCTTCCCCAGGTTGCGCCAATGGATCGGCAAAGGCGTGGGCGCGGAGTGCCTGCAATGTATCGCCAGTTTTATAGCCCCAATAGCCGTAGTCGATAATAAGCGCCACGCCGCCATTCTCCGCAAGCCGCCCTGCCATATCCGCGGCCATCGACAATCCGATTCCGGGCCATTCGAGGATCGTTTCCGGCTCTCCAATTGCGGGCAAGGGCAAGGAGCAATTAGGCTCCGGCGCAAGGCCGAACACAAGCTGCCCATCCCGCAATCCGACCATGCGTTCACGCCATCCATCCGCTGCGGCAACGAATTGCCGAACCGGCAACGCATCGAAAAACTCGTTGGCAACGGCAAGGCACGGTCCGGAAGGCACCTCATCGAGGGATTCATGCCAACGCACACTTAATCCGGCGCGGATGAACGGCTTCAGAGTTTCGCGCTGTTTCTGCCGCAGGGCCGGACTGGTTTCGATGAGTTCAACGCTCAGCGCCCGCATGAGATCCGGCGTAGTGCGCAAGGCCCGCAGGGCGTCCATGGTGAGCGTCCCGCGCCCGGGGCCGAACTCGACCCAACGCACCGGCGATGGGCAGCCCATCGTCATCCAGACATCTGCCATCCACAAGCCGACCAATTCGCCGAACATCTGGCTGATCTCCGGCGCGGTAACAAAATCGCCCCGTTGCCCGAGCGGATCGCGCGAGCCGTAATAATGCGCAAGGCACAAGCCCATGTAACGCTCGACGGAGATCGGTCCGTCATAGGCGATGAGGCCCTTCAGATGTTTTTCCAGAGAGATCTTTGGTGGAACGGTCTTCATGGGAGGAGTTTCATGTAAAAGAGCATTATGAAGTGCGGGTTTCGAGCGTCCCGTTGTCAGAGCTGGGCGGGGTGGGCGTCGTCCGGCCACTGCGGGCGAGCCAGATGAACCAGCACCCGGCAAGGGCCATAGGCGCACATAGCAACATTCCCATCGTCACGCCGCCGCCGAGCATCTCGATCAAGGGTTGGAATAGGAACTCGGGTGGCGCATCCGGTTCGCGAAAGAATTCGCAGGCGGTGCGAGCAAAAGCATACCCGACGAGAAAAATGCCGCCGACCAGGCCAGGACGACGGAAACCAAAGCGTCGCACCGCCCAGATCATCACGAACCCCAGCAACACGCCCTCGGCAAACGCTTCGTACAACTGGCTCGGATGACGCAGAGCGGGGCCCCCATAGGGAAAGACGACACCGAACGGAAACCCTTCCGGCGCGACCCGCCCCCAGAGTTCGCCGTTAATGAAATTGGCGATGCGGCCAAGAAACAGCCCGAGCGGCGCGACCGCCGAGCAGAGATCGAGCAGGCTCAGGCGGCTGAGACGCCGCCAGGCCCCGAATAGCAGCACGGCAACGGCGCAGCCGATAATGCCGCCGTGAAAAGCCATGCCGCCTTCCCAGACCTTGAATATTTCCACCGGATTGTTCAGATATCTGTCCGGTTCATAAAACAGGACATGACCGAGCCGCCCACCGAGAATCACACCGATCGCTGCCGCGACGACGAGATCGTCTATATCCAGCGGCGGCGGCGGCCTGACATTCCCCCACAGGGCCGGGCGAACTGCCAACTTGCGGATGATAAACCAGCCGCCGAACAGGCCGGCGATATAGGCAAGTGCATACCAGCGGATGGCAATCGGGCCGATCTGTAAGGCGACGGGATCGAAATCGGGAAACGACATGGGATATCCGGGTTACCTCGGTGTGAATTGCGGCATGGGAGTTGAACCGCTCGCCCTTTTCCGTCAAGCCCGTTATGCAGGATATACCATCGCCGGATTCGGCAACGGATCTCTCCGGATGGCATTCAAGCCTCTGGTCGAAAGCGTGAAGTACGGTTATTTAAGAATCATCTGTCACGGAATTATGGTCATGACGCAATCTTCCAATCGCATTTTCGACGATCTTTCACGGATGGCGACCGACGCTTTCGGCGCGGCACAGGGCATCCGGCGCGAAGTCGAGACGCTGGTGCGCACCCAGGTCGAGCGGTTTCTCAAGGAAATGGACATCGCCACCCGGGAGGAAGCCGATATCGCCCGCGATATGGCGGCAAAAGCGCGCGAAGAAAACGAAAAGCTCGCGGAGCGCGTTAAAATTCTCGAAGAGCGTCTGGCGCAACTGGAAAAAAGCAAACCGGCCAAAGCGAAATAACCGAGATAGGACTTCACCGCCCTCCCCCTGGACAGGGAAGGAGCACCATTCAACACGTTCGGCGGATCTATCGGCAGCGCTTCATTCCAGAGTGGCGCCCAGTCCGTTTGTTCCCTGCGAGCGTTTCGTCGACAGTTGGGTATTATAAGCCGCCTCACGACCATAGATCACGGCGGTGGCATGGGCTGCATTGGCGGGTTGTGTCGGCAGGATCGGTCGTTGGGGCGTTACAGAAGGCCCAGATTGTCCAGTAGGGACATGCCCGGAAGCAGTAACGGCTTGTGAGGTCGCTGGAACAGGCGCGGCAACCGGCTGCGGATGAGGTCGGTTTGTCTGCGCCGGAGATTCATGCCCGGTATGGCCCGGATCGGCAGCAAAAGCGGAAGCGGTTGCCGGACGGGCGGAAGCGGAATCGCCAAAATCAGGTCGAGATGGCGGAAGCGGTGCCTGCGACCGCGCCGGCAAAGCGGCGACTTGCGGCTCCTGACGCGCGGTAACCTCTTCCGTTGCACCGTCAGCCGAAGAACCGGTCATGGCAAAGGCGGCAGGCCGAACAGGCGGGAGTGGCGCGGAAGCAACAGCCGCAACGACTGGCGGCTGCGCGACGTCGGCTTCAAAATCGGGCCTCGGTGGCGGCAACGGGCCACTGAACGCCGATGGGCCGATGAAGCCGCGCGATGCCCCTTCTCCACCCCGGTCGGATTCGGATGCGTTCGGAATATCCATTTCCGCAAATGCGAAGCTGCGCGGCGGCGGTATCGGCGCAAGCCGCGGCAGTTCAGGCTCGGGTGCCGGAATAAGGCTTTCCAGAGGCGCGGACATGGCGGGTTGCTGTTGCGCGACCGGCTCAACGGCTCCACCACTACGCGCCGCTTCGGCAACAAAGAAAGAGGCAGCAGATTCATTGCCGGACGACGAATGGGCAGAACTCGCCACCTGCGACCCGCCGCGCGTCGATCTCCGCCCGCGCGGTTGCGGAGAGACGATCTCGGCGACATCCTCATCCTCGTCGCCGCCAAACAGGGCGGCAAAAAGACTCTTGCCGCTGCCACCGGACGGGCTCTCTTCCTCCTCGCCACCTGAACTGTAACCCATCACCGACCCGCCGCGGGAGAGAATCTCCGCCCGCGCAAGGTCATAACCGGGCAAAGGCTTGCCATTGGAAGGGACATGCACGGTTTTCCCGTCCGGGAACAGGCGCGCCAGATATTCCGGCGTGAGACGCGGCCAGGCACGGACCGAACCAACATCGAGATGAATGAACGGCGTGTTCGCCGATGGATAATAGCCAACGCCTCCGCGCTGCATCTTCACGCCGATAGCCCGGATCTTGTCGATGGAAACGCCGGGGAGATGAAAATCCATCGCCTTGCCGAGCATGTGCTGGCTGTGTTTCGCCACGGCCCGGGAGCGGCGGCGCAGCATGCCATTAGTTTCCGGCGCGCGGTATGCGGAGACGATCGTGATCGGCGACGAGGCGCCCGTGTCCTGATAAACTTCCCAAAGAACGTCGAACAGACGGGGATCCATACGGATCGGCTCGTCCCGCCGCCAGTCCCGCAGGAACCAGTTAAGCTGTTCGAGCGCCTTATTGTCGAACGAACCACCGCGCTTGTAGGTGACCGTGATGCTTTCCTTGGTGTGCGCGTGGTAGAGGGTGAGCGTCCGGTCGCCACCAAAGAAAGCCGTGGCCGGCTGCGGAGAGAACGGAACGGCTAGGGCAACGGCACATAGAACAGCACAGGCCTGCCGCCAGAACCCGGCACGGAGCGGACGGGAAGCGTGGTCGTATCGGTCAGGTACTACGCACTCATCCGCCGGAAGAACGCCGGTCGTCTTAGCCATCCGCGCATATTCCCCTTGCGAGCCTTATGATCAAGGTTATCCGGCATGAACCCAAAAGAGTTTACAAACCGTTAAAGTCCCCGCTCGTCACCTTGTATCTTTCTCTCTTTTCGAGGTGCTTGTCAAAGACCTGAAGATAACAGAAAGCCATCTGAATCGCTTCACAGCCCGAGCGCGCTGCGGGTTTTCCTATCGATACCATAGAGATCGTTGAACGTGCGGATATCGCCGTTCGAATCCACCGCCATGGTGAAATAGGTCAGGTGAATTTTGACCGGGGCAGGAACCTTGATCTGCTGCTCGCCCCGCCCGATCAGGCCCTTGAGCTTCTTGCCGTTCCATTCTCCATGCGGACCGAAGATGTCATCGGCCAGGGCGAAGGGATCCTCGACCCGGACGCAGCCATGGCTGAATGCCCGCGTCTCGTTGGCAAATAAGCCGCGGCTCGGCGTATCGTGCAGGTAAACCGCATGATCGTTCGGAAACATGAACTTGATATAGCCCAGAGCGTTGCGCGGCCCCGGCGGCTGACTCACCGAAATGGTGTTGCCCCGGCGCACGACCTGATAACCGCGTCTGGCGGCATAATTCGGATCGTTGGCAAGACCGGGGAGGATTTCCTTGCGCAGGATGGAAGGCGGAATGTGCCAGGACGGATTGAGAACCAGATATTCGAGTTGATGCGAGAAAACCGGCGTC
>JAVBRX010000089.1:0-6099 GCA_031547465.1 Microvirga sp.
GGCGGGTTCTCCTGATCGGCGATGTATTGTTTCAACCAGACGTTCAGTTCACGCTCAAGATCCTGCCGTTCCTTCCAGGAGCCGAGATGTTCGCGTTGCAGCACCTTGATGTAGTGCGCGAGGCGATTGATGATGAACATGTAGGGAAGCTGTGTGCCGAGCTTGTAATTCGTTTCGGCCATCTTGCCTTCTTTGGTGTTCGGAAAGCGCTTCGGCTTCTGTACCGAATTGGCCGAGAAGAAAGCGGCATTGTCCGACCCCTTGCGCATGGTGAGCGCAATAAAACCTGCTTCCGCAAGCTCGTATTCACGCCGGTCAGTAATCAGCACTTCGGTTGGGATTTTAGCTTCGATCTGGCCGAATGCTTCGTAGAGATGCACTGGCAGGTCGTATACGGCTCCGCCACTCTGCGGGCCGATGATGTTCGGGCACCAGCGATATTTGGCGAAACTCTCGGTGATCCGGGTGGCGAACAGGAAGGCCGTGTTGCCCCACAGATAGTTTTCGTGATCCTCAACGACATCTTCCGAATAGACGAAGCTTCTCACCGGATTGTCGATTGGATCATACGGCTGACGTAGCAGGAAGCGCGGGCCGGTCAGGCCGAGATAACGAGAATCCTCGCTCTCGCGGAAGCTGTTCCACTTGCGATAGCGCGGCCCTTCGAAAATCGCCGCGACTTCCTTGATGAGCGGCAGATCCTGATAGGTCTCGACCCCGAACATGGTCGGCGCGGCGGCGGCGATGAACGGCGCATGCGCCATGGCGCCGACGGCGGCAACGAACTGCATCAGCTTCACGTCGGGAACCGACGGGCCGAAATTGTAATTGGCGATCATCGCACCGGTCGGCTCGCCGCCGAACTGGCCGTAGCCGCTGGCATAGACGTGCTTGTAAAGACCGGACTGCATCACTTCCGGCGACGTTTCGAAGTCTTCCAGCAGATCTTCTTTGGTGACTGACAGAACATCGATTTTGATATTCTCACGGAAATCTGTCCGATCGACAAGGAGCTTCAAACCGCGCCAACTTGATTCCAGACTCTGGAAATCCTTGTCGTGAACGATTTCATCGACCTGGGCGCTGATTTTCTTGTCGAGTTCGACGATCATTCGGTCAACAAGCGCCTTGTTGACCTTCTCTTCCGTATTCTCGGAAGCGAGAAGATCGACAATGAAAGCTTCGACGCCCCTACGCGCGATATCATAACTCTCGTCGCCCGGTTGAAGCCGCGTCTCCTCCATGATCTGGTCGAGCAGGGACAGAGGAGCATAGTCAACCTTATCGACGCCTTGTTTCAATTCAACAGAAGACATAGTTTACAACTCACATTAAAACGTGAAAACGTAACTGTACTGACAGATCCATCAGCCTTTGGTTTTCTTCTTCTCGCCGTCCTCGGTCTGGGCGGAGGGCGGGGGGGCTGTGTCCGTAACAGTGCCTAGTTCCTGCAAAAGCTGGTGGCGGCTAGCTTCGTCCGTCAGGAGTTGTTGCAGTCGCTTGCGGAACGCCGGTAGATTGCCGAGCGGCCCTTTCAGCGCCACAAGTGCCTCGCGAAGCTCGATCAGCTTCTTCAACTCCGGCACCTGCTGTACGACGGAGTCCGGCTCAAAGTCGGCTAGCGATTTGAATTTTAGCGCAACGCGCAATTCCGCTTCCGGATCATCCGAGAGCGCGTTCTTAACCGTCAATTGCCGTTCTAGCCCAGCTTCCTCCATCACGGTCGCAAAGGTGTTTTTGTCGACCGACAAGGTCTTGCGTTCTTCAAGGGGTGTTGTGTCTTCCTTGCCGGTGAAATCGCCCAGGACCATCATGCGCAAAGGAAGCTCAACCTCTGCCTGTTGCCCAAGGGTTGCGGGCACATAGCGGATATTGATCCGCTCTTTCGGAGCTACGGAACCGTCACGTGACAACTTTTGCTCTCCTCAGGATAAATTCGTTTGGATTCAATGCTTTATTGACTAGGTCGCGCCACCTAACTTGAGTAAAAGGAAGGAATTCACGTTATTCTTTAAGGAGTCGGTGGCTTTTTATAAACCCCCTCCAATTGCAGTTTTATTTGATAGCACAGACTTTCTGACAAGAAAGAAACTTTTTTCGCGTAGTGCAAATTATTGGCGCAGACAAGATTTAGTAAAATTTACCCCTGCTTGGCTCTGACATTGATTCTTATTGTTATATCAATAAGATAATCACTTTAGCACAATGATCTTTAGACGCCTGTTTGCGTCCTTGATTTTAGTCAAAATACTCTGAAGTGATTGCTATTATTGCTGTTTAAGAAATTGGTCGTGTTTCCACAGACAGGAACGGAAGTAGCCCAAGCCGCCTTGTATAAACGGGATGATTCATCCGGTTTCTGAGCCGTGTCATAATTTATGGAGAAAATTGCAGATTCGCCGGATCGCGTGCCGTTTTACTGTCCAAAGCACATTGCAATCATGCTCAGGAGAACACCCTCTCACTGAATAGAGGCGGACGGAACGCTCCATCCATTTCAATGGGTTAGCAAATCCAGAGGCTACGGTCAGCTGCCGCTATGTAAGGTGGGGAACGGGTTTGAGCGTTGCGCCGCGAGAGTTCGGATGGCACGATGTCTAAGGTGGATTATTCGGGACATTGCTGAAACAGGAAATGAATTGAAGCTGGAATTCAAATCGGTTTTTCCAACTTTCATCTGAAAAAGTGGTGCCGGTTGAGGGACTTGAACCCCCGACCTACCGCTTACAAGGCGGTTGCTCTACCAACTGAGCTAAACCGGCATCCGTTTTGCAGGGGCGGTGGCCTGCCTTCTGGAACGGCGTCATGTTTGGCAAACGTGCCAAAACACGGTTTATGCGTCTTCATCCGTTTCCGGAGGCTGTGGGGTAGCAGCGTCCGTTCCGGGTGGCAAGGGCTTTATGAAGCCGAGTTCGCAAATATGGGCGGCATAAAACCAGTTATCGTGCAGGTAAAGCAAAGCCCCTCCCACGCGAGGTGCGAAGGAGGGGCTTCGTGCCGGGCCGAGGCTCGGCAGGGGGAACTCACCGAAGGGCTTAGTCTATGACGATTGCCGGTTCCTTCATGGGTGTCTTGGAATCGGACAGGCCGTCGCCGTCATAGACGAAGATGTCGCGATTCTTGGTCTCCGGCAGGAAGAAGAAGCCGATGACGAAAGTACCGAGGGCGATCACGATCGGGTACCAGAGGCCGTAATAGATGTCGCCGGTCTGTGCCACCATGGCGAAGGCGGTGGCGGGCAGAAGGCCGCCGAACCAGCCGTTGCCGATATGGTAGGGAAGCGACATCGAGGTGTAGCGGATGCGGGTCGGAAACAGCTCCACCAAGGCGGCGGCGATTGGGCCATACACCATGGTGACGAAGATCACCAGGATCGTCAGCAGCAGGATGCTGATGAATGCCTGCGCATGGAAGATGTCCGTGAACTTGGAGATCTTGACGATGTGGGAGTTGTCCTTGCCAGGATAGCCGCCGGCCACGAGAGCCGAATTGACATCCGTAGCGAAGGTCGCGGAGGCGACATCGAACTGCTTGTCGCCGACGGCGACCTTGGCAGGCGTACCCGCCGGAGCGTCGACCGTGGTATAGTTCACAGCCTGCTTCGACAGTAACGCCTTGGCAACGTCGCAGGTGCTGGTGAACTTCGAGGTGCCGACCGGGTTGAACTGGAACGAGCACTCGTTCGGATCGGCCGTAACCACGACCTTCGTCTTGGCCTGCGCTTCATACAGGGTCGGGTTGGCGACATAGGTGATCGACTCGAATAGCGGGAAGTAGGTCAGCGCTGCGATGAGGCAGCCCGCCAGGATAACCGGCTTACGGCCGATACGGTCGGACAAGATGCCGAAGACGATGAAACCGCCGGTGCCGAGAACGAGAGCGCACGCGATCAGGATGTTGGAAGTCAGCATATCCACCTTCAGGATGTTCTGAAGGAAGAACAGGGCATAGAACTGGCCCGTATACCACACCACCGCCTGACCGGCGACCATGCCGAGGAGGGCAAGGAGGGCGACGCGAGCATTACGCCATTGGCCGAAAGCCTCGGCGATCGGCGCCTTGGAATGGGTGCCTTCTTCCTTCATTTTCTTGAAGGCAGGAGATTCCTGCATCTGTAAGCGAATCCAGACGGAGACGCCGAGCAGCACGATCGACAGCAGGAATGGAATGCGCCAGCCGAAGGTTGCGAAATCGGCTTCGCCGAAATACGAGCGGACGACGAGAATGACGACAAGCGACAACAGCAGACCGAGGGTCGCCGTGGTCTGAATCCAGCTCGTGTAATAGCCGCGTCGGCCATGGGGGGCGTGTTCTGCGACATAAACCGCAGCACCGCCGTACTCGCCGCCGAGTGCAAGGCCCTGGAGCATGCGCAGGCCAAGCAGCGCAATCGGTGCCAGAACACCGATCGTTTCGGAGCCGGGCAGCAGGCCGACGACGAAGGTGGACAGGCCCATGATCAGGATCGTGACGAGGAAGGTATATTTGCGTCCGACCAGGTCACCGAGACGACCGAACACCAGAGCGCCGAACGGGCGCACGAGGAAGCCAGCAGCAAATGCCAGCAACGCGAATATGCCCTGAGTCGTTTCGGGGAATGAACTGAAGAACTGCTTGCCGATGATAACGGCAAGCGATCCGTACAGGTAAAAATCATACCACTCAAAAATAGTGCCAAGCGAAGAGGCGAGAATAACCTTCCGCTCTCCGGTATTCATAGGCCGAACTTGGTAGTCGGAACTGGGTAGCGATTGCGCTGACGCCATATTTTCCTCCGAATATTTGTTAAAGTAGCCCGGAATTCCGGTGCTGCATCATGGTTTCAAATGAACTTGCTATGGCTTATCGTTTCCCCCGAGGGATACATCCGAATGGTCCAAGTCCACTCAAGCCAATGGTAAGTTGGAGAGGAAACTTAACAATTCACAATTGGTCTGTTCGCCTTACGTATTAAGCAATATTAATGAATAAAACATAGGCAATGACTAGAATTATACTTTTGAATATTGTTCTATGGTAGCGCACGAATATGTGTCCGAATCCGATAGGAGGGCAGCGCCCCCCAATCAGGCATCGTTATCCGCGATGGGCGGGAGGGTGTCGGGAAGTTTTTTTTGTTGTTCGTCATGGTTGCCGCGTGACAGCGTAAAGTGAGATGGCGGCGGCATTGGAGACGTTGAGGCTCTTGATTGCGCCACTCATGTCGAGCCGGACGATGATATCGCAGCATTCCCTCGTCCGCTGCCGCAAGCCCTTGCCCTCAGCACCGAGAACCAGTGCGAGGGGGAGAGGCGGGGTAAACGCGCCGAGGGAGGTTTCGCCGGATGAATCGAGGCCAATGCGCTGGAAGCCGCGTTCGCCGAGGGCAATCAGGGTCTCGGCTAGGTTGCGGACGATCAGGAACGGCACATGCTCCAGTCCGCCGGAGGCCGATTTGGCGAGGACACCTGTCGCCGCCGGGCTGTGCCGCGCGGTGGTGATGATCGCTTCGACGCCGAAGGCGGCGGCAGTGCGCACGATAGCGCCGACATTGTGCGGATCGGTGATCTGGTCGAGGACGAGAATTACGCCCCGGTCGGAAAGGGTGTCGAGGCCGGGGGAGGGTAGCGGTTTCGCTTCGAGATAAAGCCCCTGATGCACTGCATCCGGCTCAAGCAGGCGGCTGATCTCATGCGGCGGGACGATCTCGGCCTGAACGGGAATGGAGCCGATTTCTTCTGCAATCCTGCCAGCGGCATTCTCCGTCGCCAACAGGCGCAGGATTTTTCGCTTCGGGTTGCGCAACGCTTCCGCGACCGGGTGCCAGCCGTAAATAATGGCGATATCCGATTCCGTCTCGCGCCGACCGGGATGCGCGCCGGAGAGGCCGCGCCGTGCTGCCGGTTTGCGTCCGGCCACCGGTTTTCCGGCTGCTGTGGATTTACGGGCATATGACGCGCGCGGTCGGTCGGTCATTGTCAAGCTTTCCCAGTGTTTTTTCGGTATGACCCGATTTTTTGCAGATATTGCACCGTGGGCCTTCCTGGCATCGTTAACATATCCATCGACAGTTCGTCGCCATCTCTGCGCGAATAATCATTCTTTTCAGTTGACATGGAC
>JAVBRX010000002.1:0-11575 GCA_031547465.1 Microvirga sp.
TGCGTCGGCGCGACCACCCTCGATGAATACCGCAAGCACGTTGAAAAAGACGCCGCGCTTGCCCGCCGGTTCCAGCCGGTGTTCGTCGGCGAGCCGAATGTCGAGGATACGGTATCGATCCTGCGCGGTATCAAGGAGAAATACGAGCAGCACCATGGTGTGCGTATCACCGACAGCGCTCTCGTTGCTGCGGCGACGCTCTCGAACCGTTACATTACCGACCGCTTCCTGCCGGATAAGGCCATCGACCTCGTGGACGAAGCGGCCTCGCGGCTCAGGATGCAGGTCGATTCCAAGCCGGAGGAACTTGATTCCATCGACCGTGAGATCGTCCGGTTGAAGATTGAGGGCGAGGCGCTGAAAAAGGAAACCGATGCCGCTTCCAAGGATCGCCTGAAACGCCTTGAGAAGGAGTTGGCCGATCTCGAAGAGCGCTCCTCCGCCATCACCTCCCGCTGGAAGGCGGAAAAGGACAAGCTGGGCCGCGCCGCCGAACTGAAGAAGCGCCTCGACGACGCCCGCAACGAACTGGCGCAGGCGCAACGGCAGGGGCTTTATCAGCGCGCCGGCGAACTGGCTTACGGCATCGTGCCGCAACTCGAAAAGGAATTGGGTGAACTGGAAAACAAGGCCAATGGCGGCGGTGGGCTGATGGAGGAGGCGGTGACGCCGGACCATGTGGCCCAGGTCGTCTCGCGCTGGACCGGTGTGCCGGTCGACAAGATGCTGGAAGGTGAGCGCGAGAAGCTGTTGCGCATGGAGGAGACGATTGCCAAACGGGTCATCGGCCAGGAGGAAGCGGTGAACGCCGTCTCTACCGCCGTGCGCCGCGCCCGGGCTGGGTTGCAAGACCCGAATCGGCCCATTGGCTCGTTCATGTTCCTCGGGCCGACCGGTGTCGGCAAGACCGAACTCACCAAGGCGCTCGCCGCATTTTTGTTTGATGATGAGGCGGCTTTGGTACGCATCGACATGTCAGAATACATGGAGAAGCATTCGGTCTCGCGGCTGATCGGCGCACCGCCTGGCTATGTCGGGTACGAGGAAGGCGGAGCGCTGACGGAGGCAGTGCGACGCAGGCCGTATCAGGTGGTGCTGTTCGATGAGATTGAAAAAGCCCATCCGGACGTATTCAATGTACTGCTACAGGTGCTTGACGATGGACGCCTGACCGATGGTCAGGGCCGCGCGGTCTCTTTTCGCAACACCTTGATCATCATGACCTCAAACCTCGGTGCGGAATATCTGGTGGCGCAACCGGAAGGGCAGGACAGCGACGCAGTACGCGAGGAGGTTCTTGGCGTGGTGCGCCACGCTTTCCGCCCGGAATTCCTGAACCGGATCGATGAGATCATCCTGTTCCATCGCCTGAAACGTGAGCAGATGGGA
The DNA here is from genome assembly GCA_031547465.1 of Microvirga sp. GTDB lineage: Bacteria > Pseudomonadota > Alphaproteobacteria > Rhizobiales > Beijerinckiaceae > Hohaiivirga. Next base: position 1,390 of record JAVBRX010000002.1, read on the forward strand.
GCCATCGTCGACATCCAGATCGCTCGGTTGCAAAAGCTCCTCGACGAACGCAAGATTACTCTCGCGGTGACACCCGAGGCGCGGGAATGGCTGGCGGGCAAGGGTTATGACCCCGCTTACGGCGCGCGACCTCTGAAACGAACGATTCAGAAACTGGTGCAGGATCCGCTGTCGGAACTGATCCTTTCCGGGCGAGTAAAGGATGGCGACACCGTCCCGGTCGAAAGCGGAGCCGAAGGGCTGACGATTGCCGGAACCCCGATGATGTTCGAGAAAGCCCGTCCTCCGAGAACGGCTCTGAATTGATCCCGTTTTCTGTGTCGATGAGCATGCAAACCGGCGGCCATGATTGATGGTCGCCGGTTTGTCATTTTCCCCGCGGATAAGGTAGACTGCTGTCCTGAAAACAGGGCTGAGGCCCCTGAGGTCATTTTAGACGTGGGGGATGTCATGAATCCGAAACGCATTCTTGTTCATGTGCAAAGAACGAAAGACTGGTCGCCGCATCTCGATGTCGCGTTTCAGTTAGGCAAGCGATTCGGTGCGAGCGTGCAGGGACTGATCGGCTTTGTCGAAGCGGCAGCGCTTCGGGCTTACTTTTCCGATGGATCTGATATCCTTGCCGAGGAGCGCAAGCATAACCTCGCCATCATGGAGGAGCGGCGGGCGCGGTTCCTTGCGGAAGGCGCGAAACTCGGCGTCAAAACGGCGATCGAAGGCATCGAATGGGACGTTGCCGGTGCGTTGAGTCTGGCGGCCCGTTTTTTCGATCTCGTCGTCGTCGGGCAGAGACAGACTCATACCGAAGCGGAAGATCAGGGCTTCGACATTGCTGGCGAATGCTTGCGTGCTTCGGGCCGTCCGGTGCTGATGGTGCCGGACCAGGGTGAGTTTTCGGAGATTGGCCGGCGAATCCTGATTGCTTGGAACGGCAGCCGTGAATCGGCTCTGGCTTTGCAGGCCGCTACTCCGTTCCTACCGGAGGCGGAAGCGATCTTTCTCGCCGAAGCGGCGATGCCATCGAAATTCGAGAAGGTTGCGGCACTCCACTGCCTCGATATTCGCGGGCTTCTGCTCGACCATGGCTTTGGACAGACCTTGGAACTGATGCCGGAGAAGATTGCCGATACCCATGCCGGAGACGAATTGATCCGCCTCGCCACCGAGCGTGGATGTGATCTGATCGTCATGGGAAGCTACGGGCGTTCCTGGCTGCGCGACTGGGTGCTTGGCAGCGCCACCAGTGCTGTTCTGGGCAAAAGTCCGATTCCGGTCCTGACGCAACATTGACAGCCCTTAGAGCATTTTTCGCCGAAGTGGCTGCCGGTTTGGCGCAAGAAAATGCGGTAGATAAAGAAAATTCAGAGCGTAATTTGATCCAATGTGATCGGATTGCGCTCTATACACACGTTTTCCGCTCCACCTGCGTTCCACAACGCTTTTATCCAATGCATCTTAATTATGTGGTCCTATGAAACTTGCTCGTAACTGTTTCCTTCTTGCTCTCCTGATCTTCTTTGCCCTGTTCGGCCTGCGGCTTTCCTATGTCCTCACGACACAGCCGGATGCGGATATAGGCCAGCGTTCGCGGGAATGGTCCGAATTCAGCTATTCAAAAAAGAATTATGCCAGTTCCAAAATGGAGATTGCTCCGATTGCCGGAGGGCGTCAGTCCCTGGGTAATGCGGAAAAATACGAGAAGATCGCCAGCATCGGCCAGACGAGCAGAGCGTTCGAGGACGACAACCGGAAGATCCTCGGTAGCGTCGAAAAGCATCGTGGAACAGTGCAATACGAAGCTCTCGACGGTCTTCCGGGTCAGCGGCGGCTGGCGCTCGGCATCGGCGTTCCCCCCGATGCATTCGATGCCTTCATCGACGAGGTGAAAGCCATCGGCAGGCTGACGTTCTTCTCCATCGTCAAGAACGACAAGACCAACGAATACCAGCAATTGCGCGCCAATCGCGCCAGTCTGGAAAAGGCAAAGGCAGCGGTGGATGCCTTGCGAGTCCATGAGGCATCGGTGAAGGAACGGCTGGAACTGGAAGCGCGTTCAGGCGAAATCGAAGAGCAGATCCAGCAACTTGGCGTTTCGCTTGGCGAGTTCGACACGCAGAATGAGTTCTATACCGTCAAGTTGTCCCTTCAGGAGGTGCGGGTGCCGATTGCCGCTTCGTGGAAACGGCAGATCTTCAACGCCTTCGTGTGGAGCGTCGAGTACTTTACCCTTCTTGGACTGGGGCTGCTTCTCTGTGCTGCGGGTTTGTTTTTAGGCCAGATGGCACTTCGGGGATTGTGGAATTTCATCCAGTCTCTCCCTAAATCTTAGAAGACGATGCGGCCCGCTTTTCTCTGTCTGCGACTGATGTCGTAGAAGAACGGGCCAATTCAGAAAAACAGAACTTGGAGAGATTCAATTTTCGGGTTAACTATATAAGATATAATAGTTTTTAATAATTCTAAAGTTGGCGATCATGATCATCTGTTCCTGTAATGTCTTGTCGGACGGGGATATTCGCGGCTGCCTTGCCTCTGGTTCCGGCTGTCCGAAAACCCCGGCTCAGGTTTACAATCAACTCGGCTGTAAAGCTGAATGCGGGCAATGCGCCCGCACGATCCGCGCCATCATGAATGGCGAGAAGACAGGTTTATGTCCGGCAGCTTGCTGCCCGCTTCAGGATACTTGCGCACTTGCGGACGGAAACGATGCGTCCGATACCGTTTCCCTTGTCGGTAGCTTGGGCGCTGTGGATGCTGCCGGGTTGGCTATCGCAGAATAAGTTTCCCTAGACCTGCTTCCGAAAAAGGTTAAACTGCTTCGAATGAGAGCAACTATAGGAGACAGTGTAATGAAGGGTGACGCCAAGGTCATTGATTATCTGAACCGTGGTCTGCGCAGCGAACTGACAGCTGTCAGTCAATACTGGCTACATTATCGTTTGCTTGACGATTGGGGTTACAAGGATCTCGCCGCCAAATGGCGCGAGGAATCCATTGAGGAAATGCATCACGCTGACAAGTTCGTCAGCCGCATCATCTTCCTTGAGGGTTTCCCCAACTTGCAGGTTCTCGATCCGCTACGTATCGGCCAGTCGATCAAGGAAATCCTTGAATGCGATCTCGCTGCCGAGGTCGAGGCGCGGGCGCTCTATGTCGAAGCCGCGAAATATTGCGATTCGATCAATGATCGTGTGTCGAAATCCCTGTTCGAAGAACTGGCCAGCGACGAGGAAGGTCATATCGATTTCCTTGAAACCCAGCTCAATCTGGTCGAAGAGATAGGCCCGCAGCTTTACGGACAGAAGCATATGGGCAAGCCGGAATAAGGCGCTCAAGGTTTCATGTGTTCCACAACGACCGGGGAAGCCCCGGTCGTTTCGTTTTAAGGCGGCGGAAGAGAGGCTTCAGCCGCGCTACCTTACCGTGCATTTGCACAATTAATCGCGCCTCGCGCCGGAGCAGCGCTCGACCGGACCGTTTCGTGAACCTATGATTCCGCATTCCCTCCCGCCCGGAGTCGCGCCATGCCGCAACGTTCCTCCACGCCTTTGCCGTCTCCCGATCTGAGCGCGTTGCGGCGCGAGATCGACCGTATCGACGAAACGATGCACCGGCTGCTGATGGAACGTGGGGAAATCATTGACCGGCTGATCGCCGTGAAGAGAACCTCCGAATCCGGCTCCGCCTTCCGCCCTGGACGCGAAGCGTCGATGATGCGGGCATTGGCGTTGCGCCACAAAGGGTTGTTGCCGCTCGATACGGCGGAAAGCATCTGGCGGGTGATCATCGCCACCTTCACCTATGTGCAGGCACCGTATTCCGTTCATGCCGACATGTCCGGCGGCGATGCGCCGATGCGGGACGCGGCGCGGTTCCATTTCGGCTTCACCGTACCCCTGGTATCGCATCCTAGCGCCAGTGAAGTCATCGCGGCGGTTGTGGCATCGCGGGGCGATCTCGGCATCTTCCGGCTCGATCAGGGCGCTTCGGCAGGGGCGTGGTGGACGGCGTTAACGAAGCCCAGCTCGGCTAAAATCATTGCTCGCTTGCCGTTCATTGAGCGCCCCGACCATCCGGCGGGTACGCCGGTATTTCTCATTTCCAAGCCGCTGGCCGATGCGGCGGTGTGCGATATCATGCTGTATGCGGTGCGGGTGGAGCGATGGCGTGGCGAAACAGCCTCCGCCATGGCCGCCCTCGGTGGCGAGATTATTGCCAGCGCTGCCGTCCCCGGCGGTCTTTCCGTTTTGGTCGCCGTCCCTGGCAATCTGCCGGGTGACGAACTGCGCCGCGCGTTCCTGGAAAGTGGCTCGGTGCCGCTTGATCTGTATGAAGTCGGCAGTCATGCCGAGCGCTTTCATTTCAGTTGATACGCTTTCCACCGGGGCATTTTACAGACGAAAACGCATCTTGCTCCAACTTCCTTGATTTTCCGCATTTTGTTCCGCTGAACCGGATTCCACTCCAGCGTAAAATGCTCTAGTAGTGCCCCTTCATGCACTGACAGTTTCTGCATCAAAGGCGGCTCAAATGGCTTCGCAATCCCGGTCCTCGCGCCCTGTTCCCCGTCCCGGCATTATGGACATCGCCGCCTATGTGCCCGGTAAAAGTCAGGTGCCCGGAGCCGTCAAGGTCCATAAACTGTCGTCGAACGAGACGCCGCTCGGCCCGTCGCCGCGCGCCGTTGCTGCTTATGGAACGATTGCGCACGATCTTGCCGCCTATCCGGACGGTACTTCGGCGGCTCTGCGCGGGGCCATCGCCCGCAAATATGGCCTCAACCCGGAGCGGATCATCTGCGGTGCCGGATCGGACGAATTGCTGTCGTTCCTGGCCGACACCTATCTGTCGCCGGGGGATGAAGGCATTTACACCGAACACGGGTTCCTGGTCTACCCGATCGCCATCCGCGCCGCAGGCGGGGTTCCGGTGGTGGCGAAGGAGAGGAACTGCACCGTCGATGTCGACGCCATTCTCGCCAAGGTGAGCGAGCGCACGAAAATTGTCTATCTCGCCAATCCGGCTAACCCGACCGGAACCTATATTCCATTCGAGGAGGTGAAGCGCCTCCACGCCGGTCTACCGCCGCATGTGCTGCTGGTGCTTGATGCGGCTTACGCCGAATATGTGCGCCGCAACGATTACGCGGCGGGGATCGAACTCGTCGCTTCGGCGGAGAATGTGGTCATGACGCGCACGTTCTCGAAAGTCTACGGCCTTGCCAGCCTGCGCATCGGCTGGATGTTCGCGCCGGATTCGATCGTCGAGGCGGTCAACCGGATTCGCGGTCCGTTCAATGTTTCCGGCCCAGCCATCGCTGCCGGGGTGGCGGCGATTGAGGATGACGAACACACCGCCAAAGCGGTGGCACATAATGCCGAATGGCTCACCTGGCTTACGGGCAAGCTCGAAGCTTTGGGTTTGAGCGTGACGCCGAGCGTCGCCAATTTCATCCTGATTCATTTCCCCGATATGCCAGGGCGCGGCGCGGCGGAGGCCGATGCCTGTCTCATCGAACGCGGACTGATTCTGCGCCGCGTCAGCGGTTACGGTTTTCCGAACTCTCTGCGACTGACCATCGGTTCGGAGGAGGCCAATCGCCTTGTCGTGGAGGTATTACAGGAGTTTATGGCCGGAGCGCGCCCCCATGCCTGAGCGTCTGCCCCCCCCGTTGAACGAGCCGATGTTCCAACGGGTGGCAATTATCGGCTTCGGGCTGATCGGCTCCTCTATCGCCCGCGTCACACGACGGCTCAATCTGGCTAAGACTGTCGTCGCTGTCGATACCGACAAGAATGCGCGCGAGCGCATCCGTGCCCTGGCGCTGGCCGACAAGATCACCGACGATGCGCTGAACGGCGTGCGTGGGGCCGATCTCGTGCTGCTTTGCACCCCTGTCGGCGCTTACGGTGCGGTGGCGGAAGCGATGCGGGACGGATTGAGCAAGGGAGCCATTATCTCCGATGTTGGTTCGGTGAAAGGGTCGGCCATCGCGCAGATATCGCCGCATCTTCCGGAGGGGGTGCATTTCATTCCGGCGCATCCGGTGGCGGGTACCGAGCAATCCGGGCCAGATGCCGGTTTCTCGACCCTGTTCTTCAATCGCTGGTGCATCCTTACCCCGTTGTCGAAATCCGATGAGGAAGCCGTTGCCAGGCTGCGGGCGTTCTGGAAGGCCATGGGAGCAAATGTCGAGATCATGGAGGCACAGCACCATGATCTTGTGCTTGCCATCACCAGCCATGTACCGCATTTGATCGCCTATAACATCGTCAGCACGGCGGCGGATCTGGAAACGGTGACGCAATCGGAAGTCATCAAGTTTTCTGCCGGCGGCTTCCGTGATTTCACCCGCATAGCCGCTTCCGATCCGACGATGTGGCGCGACGTGTTCCTCAATAACAAGGAGGCGGTGCTGGACATGCTGGGCCGCTTCAACGAGGATCTCTCGGCGCTTGCTCGCGCTATCCGTTGGGGAGATGGTGACAAGCTGTTCGAGTTGTTCACCCGTACGCGGGCGATCCGGCGCAGTATCATTACTGAAGGCCAAGAAACTGATGCGCCGGATTTCGGACGGCAACGCAACGAATAAAGGCCTTTACCCCGAATCTGTCAGTAAAGCGGTTGCAGGTCGACCCCGAGGGACGAAATCGGACCGAGGGCGACCTTGCCGTTGCCAAGCCGGATTGGCGGTAGGCTTTTCGGTTTTTGCCTGCCTGCCGGTTCCGGCGGCGGCAGCGACACTGCACCTTGTCCTTTCATGACGGCCATGGCGATCGCCATCACGTCTATGCCCTGCGCCGTGGCGACGATCTTTCCGGCTGGCCGCCGCTCCTCGTCTAGATGTAAGTTTCCCGCCAACGATACGACCTGCGCGTTCCGGCCAAGAGTGAGGCTGTTGATCCTGATTTCGCCGCCTTGTTCTCGCCAGTTATCAAGGGTCGTGGGCGAGAGGCCGCGCCGCAAGGTTTGTGCGGCGCTGATCGTCAGGTCCGCTGCCAGATCGAGCGGCGGCGGGTTTTTGAAAACCTTTGTCAGTTGTGGCGAGGTGAGTTCGTTGCATGTCAGGATAACGCCAAGTTCATTGCTCTCGGCCATGTCCTTGAGACGGAGATCGCATTGACGGGCGCTGAACCCGGTTGTCTCGCCCGTGCCCGGAATCAATGTGCCGGATAATCCTGAAACAATCGCGTCGCCTCCTTCCAGCCGTCTGCCATTCAGGTTGAGACGCGCGGTCAAAGTAGTCCATCCGACATCGAGCAATATTGGACCCACCCCTGTCGCATCCTGGATGCGCACCGGGTTGGCGAGCGTCAGGTCGACGCTCAATGGGTGGAACACGCTCCATCCCGCATCCAGCATGCCGGTCGTGGTCGTGCGACTTCCCTGTTTCATGGTGAGCGTCGTGCAGGTCATTCGCAGGGCGAACGGAAAGCCATCGAAGGTTCGCTGCGCACAGGTCCAATCCCGTCCACGGGCCACTTCCAGCCCGAACCAGGCTTCGATCCGCTGCGCTGCCTCATTACGGGCGAAGACCCAGGCCCCGCTCCAGAGGGCGGCGAGAAGAACGAGAGCGATGCCGGTTTTGAGGAATGGTACCCGTTTACGGGCGAGGAGGCTGGTTCTGGACATTCTTCAGGCTCAGCTGGTTACAATACGGGCGAACGGAAACGGGATAGGCGGGATAATGCTTACCGGTCAGGCGGAAGCCGCCGTTTCGTCTTTGCGACGCGCTTCTTCGATCAGTTGCGTCGAAGCGGCCTCGATCCTGTCCTGCATCTGCGTGAAGAACGCATCCTTCTGCAAATCGGCGGGGATCGTTTCCAGGATATCGACGACGAGGGTGCCAGGATAACGGATGAATTTCCGCCGTGGCCAGAACAGGCCGGAATTCAGCGCCACCGGAACACATGGCATACCGAGCCGCGTATAAATGTGGACGATGCCCTTTTTGTAAGATGCGGGCGCACCGGGAGCCTGGCGCGTACCTTCGGGGAAGATCAGCAATTGCCGTCCATCCTTGATCACCTGCTTCGATTCTCGGATCAGGCCTAGGAGTGTCGACGGGCGGGACGAATCGCGATCCACCGCCACGCATCCGGCCTTGCGTGCATACCAACCGAACAGGGGTATCCACGTCAGTTCCCGTTTCAGCACGAATACCGGATCGGGGAACACCAGATAAAGGGCGAATGTCTCCCAGAACGACTGATGTTTGGAGGCGATAAGCGCGCCGCCCTGGGGAACCCGCTCGCGGTGCCGGACCTCGACCTTTATTCCGGTGATCCAGCGCATCAGGAACAGGTTGGAGCGCGCCCACCCCCTCGTGGCGCTCATGATGAAGCGCCGTGGTAACAGCAGCAGCGGCAGCGCCGCCAGCATCCACAGGACGATATTGATGTAGAAGGCGATGTTGAACGCCAGCGAACGCAAGACGACCATGAAATTTCCCGCCCTCATTAACACCGCGCACGAATCCGCAAATAACCGGTCCCGGAAGCACATTGCGCCAGTTATCCGGTATCTCGACTCCATAAGGAGCGGGTTGTGCGGGAACGGCTACGTTTGTCAACCGGGTTGGTTTAGTCCGCACCGATTTTGAGCCTCGTGCCCACAATTCGCCGGGAAGAGCCTCAGCGCTGCGCCGGTTCGATGACGACTTTGGTTGGCGCTCCGCCGCTCAGCACATCGGCGGCGGCGGACCATTCCGGATCGGTCTCGAAGCAGGTACGCATCCAGACGATGAGGTATTTCACATATTCCGCACTGAGCAGCTTGAAGACATCCACATTTCGCCACCAGTCCTGCGTGCGGACATTAGGCGATTCCACCGGATAGGGCAGAACCATCAGGCCCTGGAGCGCATGTTCGAGTTCTATCAGGGTGCGCGGCATGTGATAGTTCGAGGTGACGGCGATAATCGAGGTGAAGCCGTTTTTCTGCATCCAGCGCCGCGTTTCGATGGCGTTGCCAATGGTGTTGCGTGCCCGGTAATCGAGATCGACGCAGCACTGAAACAGGGTCTGTTGCCCTTGGTTAAGGCGCTGCAACTGCTCGCGGCTGGTTTTTTCGTTGACTCCGGTAATCAGCAGCCGCGCACCATATCTCTTTTCAAGCAACTCGGACGCTTCGAGTATCCGCAGCGGTCCGCCTGTTAATACGACGATCCCGTTCGCCCGCACCGATGAATTCCAAGGGTTGGAGTTGACCGTATGAACGAACAGCAAAAATCCGACGAGAAAGGCACTCGAGCCTGCAACGGCAAGGCCAACGAGGATTTTCATCAGCCAACGTGTCTTGCGAGCCGGCTTTATCTCGCCGGGCGCGGTGGAACCGGACCAACTCCATCCCATGGCATCGATCCGATCATCGGGTGCGTGACGGTCCATTTCTTTCCGATGCGGTTGTATGGGGCGAATGCAACGAAAGTTCAGGCCGGAAGCAGTGGCCCATACATCAGGCTTTTGCATGGCATGTCGTATCGAAAACAGGTAAATCAACTCCTGCTGCATTGGCAGAATATTTTGAGCATAGCAAAAAATACGGCAATGTGGGGGCAGTGCGAAAGTCGACACTAACCTCCTCTTGGCATTGCCGGATACGATTTTTGCCTTGCGGTCCGTAGACAAGCCCGGTATAGCAGCCGCGCAAACCGCAGAACGCTCCCTTCGTCTAGCGGTCTAGGACGTCGCCCTCTCACGGCGAAAACAGGGGTTCGAGTCCCCTAGGGAGCGCCAAACATCAATAAATTGATGGGTTATAGGCGGGTTGGGAATGGAGTACGCTCCGGTCTTTACCTTCGTTCTGCATCGACCCGATTTCTCCCAGCATATCTGAAATATTGACTTGTTCACGTAGTCGGCCATGCCGCGAGCAGCGCAGAGCCGATAGAAAGTCAATATTTATTGCCGATTTTATCGATATCCTCTACAGTTTTGATAGTTCTGTAAAGTACGCTACGAATGTTATTGTTCTTTTTATAATTATATAATTTGAATCCGATATATCTAATAGTCATTTTTCGTGATCTATTATAAAATATTTCATTATTAAAAGGTGAGTTATAAAACATTGGATTCATTCGCGCTGTAGATATTATGACGACAGGGGCTGAAGCATAAAATGCGCCGAATGAAATTTCTCTTTCTCTCTCTGCAACATACATATCGTCATCCATCAGGCCAAT
>JAVBRX010000047.1:0-8830 GCA_031547465.1 Microvirga sp.
CTTGGCCTGATATTCATGGATGTTCATGCGTTTCCCTCATTGCCGTGTCGTCGAGCCGGAAGCGTTTCTCTCAGGGCATAGCCCTGCGCAAACAGCGAAGTCGACGGCGTCTGGATGGTCTTCTGGTTGTCGTTCAGATAATGGACGCGGCCCGGATGAGGGGCCGCGTCGGAAGTAAAACCGGGTAGTTACTTCGCAAGCACCGGATTGATGGCCTTACAGGCGTCGACCAGTCCCTTCACCGCATCTACGGACTTGACGAACATCGCCTTTTCCTCGGCGGTGAAGGTCACTTCCACGACCTTCTCGACACCGTTCTCGCCAATCACCACCGGAACGCCGACGAACATGTCCTTCACGCCGTACTGGCCGTTCAGGTACGAGGCGCAAGGCATCACCCGGCGCTTGTCCCTCAGGTAGCTTTCGGCCATGGAGATGGCGGAAGTGGCAGGCGCATAGAAGGCCGAACCTGTCTTGAGCAGGGCAACGATCTCGCCACCACCCTTGCGGGTGCGCTCGACCATGGCGTCAAGCTTCTCCTGCGTGGTCCAGCCCATCTTCACCAGATCGGGCAGCGGAACGCCGGCAACGGTGGAGTAGCGCACCAGCGGCACCATATCGTCGCCATGGCCGCCAAGCACGAAAGCGGTTACGTCCTCGACCGACACATTGAACTCTTCCGCCAGAAAATGGCGGAACCGGGCGGAATCGAGCACACCAGCCATACCGACGATCTTGTTGTTCGGAAGGCCAGAGAATTTCTGCAATGCCCAGACCATGGCATCAAGCGGGTTGGTGATGCAGATCACGAACGCATTCGGCGCATATTGTTTGATGCCCGTGCCGACGGATTCCATCACCTTGAGGTTGATACCCAGAAGGTCGTCGCGGCTCATGCCGGGCTTGCGCGGCACACCGGCAGTGACGATGATGACGTCCGCCCCCTTGATTGCCGCATAATCCTGCGCTCCGGAGAATTTGGCATCAAACCCTTCAACCGGTGCCGATTCGGCGATATCGAGGCCTTTGCCCTGCGGAACGCCCTCGGCGATATCGAACAGAACCACGTCGCCTAGTTCCTTCAATCCAGCCAGATGAGCCAGCGTGCCGCCGATCTGCCCGGCGCCGATGAGTGCAATCTTTTTACGTGCCATAGTGAGATCAATCCCTGAGTGAGAAAGCGTGTTTTTTGCTTGTGACTCGAAAAGACCGCCGCTTCAAGCCGTTTCTGGGTAAGGGAATTGCCAGTGCGGTGAACGGCAGCAGGTCACGGCGGACACATCATCCGGATGAGTTGGTATTTTCTATTGTTTTTCAAGTATATAACTGGGGCTGCAATATCTGGCCCTCATATGGGCAAGCCAATACAATCATAGTTACAAATAACAAAATTTGTCATTCAACCGATAATTCATCGCTATCGCCAACCCTTGCAGAGAGTACAATACTAAAGGCCAAGAGTTTATATTTGCCGTCGATATGCCCGTTTTCTCAACGACTACACCACTCCCGTCGCCAGCGCCGTACGGATGCCGGAAATAGCGGCGGCGAGGCGAGCCTCGAAATGATCGCGAGGCATATGCCGGTCGAGATGCACCGGTACCGGATTGTTGAACCGGTAGGACGCATCGCCGATATAGGTCGTAGCCCGCTCCCGGTCGCGCAGACGGAACACGCCCGCACTCATGCCCTCGTCGATCACCCGCTCCAAAAGCCGATGCATTCGTCCGCGATGGCGGCGCACGACCGGACGGGAGCGCTCCACCGCCTGCATGTAAGCGGTGAACAGATTGGCATCGCGCATCAGAATATCACGATGCCCCTGTGCCACGGTACGGATGATCCGCTCCAGCTTGTCGCCGGGAGCATCCACCGCATCGGCAATCAGGTGCGCCGAGGCTTCAAGCCGACTGAGCCACAGCCCGACGACCGCATCGATCAGCGCCGTCTTCGAGGCAAAATACCGGTAAACATTGGCATGGGTCATTCCCGCTTCTTCAGCAATACCGACCACTGTCAGGCGGCGCAGGCCGAAGCGGGTGAGATGATCGGCTGCGATGCCCAGAAGCCTGCCGTCCACGGAAACTGCGGCATCGCCGGGAAGACGTGCGATCGTCTCGTTCATGACGGCTCAGGACTCGGCAAGAACATCGGCCTCATCGGAGAGATCCGTCTCGGACGGCGTATGCGGCATGACAAGATATTCCTGCGAACGCATCTCGATCAACCGTGACACAGTGCGGTCAAACTCGAATGCCTCCGTGCCGTCCTCAGCGACATAAAGCCGATGCGCCTCTTGCGCCGCCGACATCAGCAGTTTCACCTTGGCGTTATAGAGAGCGTCTATCAGGATGATGAACCGCTTTGCCTCGTTGCGCCGCTCGTAGCCGAGATGGGGAACGTCATCGATGATAATGGTATGGAAGTCCCTGGCCACGGCCATGTAATCGGCCGCACCGAGCGGTTTCGAGCACAGGTCAGCGAAGGAAAACCGCGCCACACCGCCGACTGCTTCGGGGATATGCACTTCGTGCCCTTTCACCAGCAACATCGTCGGCTCGCCATGATCGCGCCGGGTCAGGGCATGAAACGCCTTATCTAGAGCCTCTCTGGCAACCGCATCGGCGGGGGCGTAATAGGCTGCCGCACCGGCGAGTTTCTCCAGGCGGAAATCCGTGCGAGCCTCAAGCTTCAATACGTCCTGACGCTGTTGCAGTTCAGCGATGAACGGCAGAAACCGCGCCCGGTTGAGGCCGTTCTCGTAAAGTCGTGAGGGTTCGACATTCGAGGTCGCGACCACGACCACGCCCTTGGTGAACAGGCCCGAGAACAGACGGCCCAAAATCATCGCATCGGCAATATCGGTGACGGAAAACTCATCGAAACACAGCACCGACGCCTCGTCGGCCAGCGCCTCCACCAACGGACCGACCGGCTCGTCGCCTGCCGCGCCTCCCGCCTTGACCTGTTGCCGCCAGCGATGCACCCGCTCGTGGATATCAGCCATGAAGGCGTGGAAATGCACCCGGCGCTTGCGACGGACCACAATAGCCTCGAAGAACAGATCCATCAGCAGAGTTTTACCGCGCCCAACCGATCCCCACAGATACAGCCCCTTCGGCGGCTCCTCCGGCTTTTTGGCGCGCCTCAACAGGCGGTCAACCATCGTCGGCTTGCGCAGCAGTTCATAATCTTGAAGCCGACCGGCCAGATCGTCGAGATAATGCAGAACCGCAACCTGCGCCGGATCGACCTCCACCATGCCGGTGTCGACCAAAACCCGGTAGCGGCGAGAAACCGGGCCGTTGAACGCATCCATCGCTATCGGGTTACTCGTCATGGTCTCGCACGCTTCCACCATCCGCGCAAGGCAGCCTGCATCAGGTACCGCTCAGAAACAGGCTAACCCGTTTTCCTGCTGCGCCGGAACTCGAAATCCATTTTATTTCGTAAGGGACAATCCTGCGCCGGAATTGGTCAGAACCCCTTCGAGGTTTCCCGCGCCACCCTTCAGCCGGGCCGCAACGGTCCCGCCCGGCTGATAGAGATAAACCTCGCCGCCCCGGTACTCCCACGAGGACACCCGCGAAAGATCTTTGTTCGCACAACCAGAAGTCGAAGCACGATAGAAGTCGAGGGTGCTGTCACTCTGAAGCCGCACCTTGCATGTCCCGTTCGCGTCTTTCGCCGTCCAGCTTCCGACCATCGTCCGCCAGGTCGGCGTGGTGATAACCGGCCCGGTCGGAACGGACGGTGCCGTATTTACCGGATGCGACATGACAACGCCGGGAGTTTGCATCACCCCGCCCTCACCGTCCAGCGGCGGCAGCGCCGTCGAATCGACAGGACCGGTCCGGATCGGCTCAATGGGTTCTATCGGCTCCTGTCCGACACCGCCCCCCGATTGCTGTCCCCGGAACGGATTGAAATCGAACCGGCCTGTCTGCACGCAGCCGCCCAAGACGATCAGTGAAACCAGAACTGGCAGATAGGTGAAGGTCCGAACGGACGCGCGGCCAAGCGACATCGGCGATACTCCCGCATTGTCTCTGAGGATACCGTTTCCAAAGCTGGCGGCCCCTGTCAAGAGCCATGGACGCATCGCTCATGTTAAAAATAGGAAAGTCACCCAAACGCCTCACCCGATGGATATCGTTAGATGCCGAGCATTTGCGGCAGGGACAATCAAAAGTGCCGATCATTCTCCCTCTCACGCGAACACATGTACGGGATTCTGCAGGACTGCCCGTCTCAGAGTAAGACATAAAGGCCCCTTCGCTCTGGAGCATGTTATGGGTTAGGATGTAGGATGCGGCACGAGCCTAATCCCTCGCACCCGGAAAGAAGCCATGACACGCCATCGCACATCACAGCCGGACCCTGCCGAATCTGCTGCGGCGCTCATGCAACGGCTCGGTTTCCTGACACTGATGTTCCTGCTGCCGGTGATGTCGATCCTGTCACGACGGGCAGGCGTCGTACTGCTGCCGACCGGCGTGGCTTTTCTATGCGTCGCGGTTCTGATTGCCCGCAAGCGCCCATCGCTGGAGCCGCTCAGGGCAATTCTTGTCTCCGGTCCCGCCCTGTGCGGTCTGCTGATTCTCGCCTGGTGCGCCATCTCCCTGGTCTGGACCGTCCATCCGGAGGACGCCGCCAGCCGTCTTTTACGCCTGACCCTGACCCTTGCACTGCTGGCAGCGGGGTTCTGCGCAATGCCGGAACGGGTGCGTGCAGCCAACCTCTACCTCCTGCCGATCGGCACGGCCCTGGCAGCGGGAGCTGCCCTGCTGGCAGCATTACTCGTAGAGCCGCCAGCGCCGATTACAGGATACGACGCATTCGAGCGCGGACTAATCGTCCTTGTGATCTTCCTATGGCCCGCAGCGGCCTGGCTGCGCTCGCGCGGACGCATCTTTGGAGCACTGCTGCTGGTGGCAATGGCTGCAATTGCCATCATTCTCGGCTTCCGCAACATCGCAATCGCCTCCCTCGCCACTGGCGGTATTGTTTTCGCCTTTGCCGTCTTCACACCGAAGGCGGCCTCCTGGGCGCTGGCCGGTGCGATGGCCGGTATCCTTGCCCTCGCACCGCTGCTGCCATTTGCCGTCGCATTCCTGACGGATAGTTCCGGGTTTGGCAACGCAGCCGCCAGCCTCAATGTCTGGCGCGATATTGTCCTGTCAGATCCTCTCCGGCTCATTACCGGGCATGGTTTGGAGACCGCCCTGTACAGCCCGGAATCCAGCGCATTGCCGGTGGGGACGCCGCGTACGGTTCTGTTCGAGGTCTGGTATGAACTCGGCGTGGTCGGCGCATTCGCCGCTGCTGCCCTTTCTCTCCTGGTCGTGCTTTCCATCGGCAACCGGCCATCCGCCATGGCCCCGGGCGAATTGGCAACCATTGCCTCGGCCTTTACATGCGGCGTTCTCGGTATCAGCAGTGCGCAATCGTGGTGGTTTACCACCCTGGCGGCGGCGGCGCTAATCCTGATTGCCGCCGAACGCAGCCAGTTCCGCACCCAGCGCCCGCCCGTCATCCTCAAGGAAGAGGCGGAGTTAAGCAGCGGCGGATAAAGGACGTTCGCATGGGCGAAGGCTGTCAGGCGCGTTTCTCCGTAACGGCATGGCAGGCGACACCGTCGATGAGCGCGGGCTGTTCCGCCCGGCAGCGGGCATCGGCCAACGGGCAGCGCGGATGGAAGGCACAGCCCGACGGTGGATCGAGCGGGTTCGGCAATTCGCCAGGCAGTGCCGCGCCTGACAGAGGCCCCCTATTCAGATCCGGAACGCTTGCGAGCAGCATTCTCGTGTAAGGATGTCTCGGCGCGGACAGAAGTGCCGCCGTTGTAGCCGTTTCCACCAGCCGCCCGAGATACATGACGCCGGCGCGTGCAGCTATAAACCGCACCACGGCCAGATGGTGGCTGATGAAGAGATACGTCAGTCCCAGCCGTTCCTGCAAATCGCGCATCAGATTGAGTATCTGCGCTTGCACCGACACGTCGAGGGCAGAGGTCGGCTCATCGCAGATGATGAACTCCGCCTCTGCGGCAAGCGCGCGGGCAATCGCCAGCCGCTGCCGCTGTCCACCGGAAAACTCGTGCGGATATTTCACCGCATCACCAGCGTGAAGCCCAACCATGGCGAGCAGATTCGCCACCCGGCTGGCGATAGCGACCTCACCACAGATAAGTCCATAAGCGCGGATCGGCTCGGAAATGATCTGCGCCGCCCGCCAACGCGGATTGAGACTGGAGAACGGATCCTGAAAGATCATCTGCACCCGCCGCTGCCGATCTTCCTCGCCGAATGTCACCACGCCGTCCGTCGGGGCAATCAGCCCGGCAATCATCCGCGCCAGCGTCGTCTTGCCGGACCCGGACTCCCCAACCAGCGCAAAGGTTTCGCCTTTTGCAATCGCGAAGCTCACCCCGTCCACCGCCCTGAGCAGGCGCCTGCCTTCGATCAGTCTCCCCGGCCACGGTTTCGACACATCGAACACCCGGCTGAGCGAATGTACGGCAAGGTACGGTTCACTGCCCATGCGGTTCTCCGGGGCGCGCAAACCTTGCATCGTAAAGATGGCAGGCCGTCAATCGTTCACTTTCTCCGCGCAAATCCGGGCGGATATCCCGGCATATGGAGAAAACCTTGGGGCAGCGCGGATTGAACGGGCATCCGGTGGGAATCTCGCCAAGACGTGGTACAGAACCGGGAATCCGTGCCAGCCGCGCAACATCACCATGCAACGGCGGAATCGCCTCCATCAGCCCTTGTGTGTAAGGGTGGCGCGGCATCTGCACGATAGCGCGCACCGGACCTACCTCGACCACACGCCCGGCATAAAACACCGCAATCCGGTCGGCATACCCGGCGATGACCGCCAGGTCGTGAGCGATCAGCATGATCGCCATGCCACGTTCGCGGCAGAGCCGTTGCAACAGCTCCATAATCTGTGCCTGCACCGAGACGTCGAGCGCAGTTGTCGGCTCATCGGCGATCAGAAGCTCCGGCTCGGCGCATAATGCCAGCGCCAAAGCCACCCGCTGCCTCATGCCACCAGAGAACTGATGCGGAAAGGCACGCGCCCGTTCCTGCGGTGCGGCAATGCCGACATCGGCGAGGAGCGCGATGGCGCGTTCCCGCGCTTCCCTGGCGCTCACATTCAGATGGGTGCGGATCGTCGTCACAAGCTGGTCGCCGATACGGTAATACGGATTGAGGCTAGCGAGAGGATCCTGAAAGATCATGCCGATCCGCTTGCCGCGCAAAGGGCGTAACATCCATTCCGGCAAAGCGTCGATCCGCTCGCCGCAAAGATGAACCTCGCCGCCGGACATGCGCCCCGGCGGGTCGATCAGGCCGATCACCGCAAGCCCTGCCATGGTCTTGCCCGCACCGGATTCCCCGACTATCCCGAGTGTCTCGCCACGCGCGATGTCGAACGATACTCCGTCGAGCACATTGAGCACGCTGTGCCGGGTCACAAAATCGACCTTAAGATCACGCACGGACAAAACTGGTTCGATCATCGCTCATTATCACCGGTTCGGATCGATCACGACACGCATACGATAAATTGACGAGATTGCGAAACTACCTGTCAACGGATCATCTTTCATTTTTCTTGCTCGTTCCTTTATGCCGCGTTCACGATATGATCCCATCGTGATTCGATCCGGATATGAAGTTCAAGGGGAGCGAATGAAACTATGACCTGGTCGCCGCAACAGGATAACGCCCTCAAGGCTGTTGCCGAGTGGCTGCGACGCGGCGACCGTCAGGTATTCCGGCTGTTCGGTTATGCGGGCACCGGCAAGACGACGCTCGCCCGCCATCTGGCGGAGGATGTCGACGGCGATGTCCTGTTCGGGGCATTCACCGGCAAGGCGGCTTTGGTACTGCGCTCCAAGGGCTGCGCCGATGCCTCAACCATCCATTCGATGATTTATCGCACTCGCGAATCCGACGAGGGCGGGCCGCTCTTCGTCCTCAACCCGCAAAGCCCGGCGGCAAAAGCCGATCTCATCGTCATAGACGAATGCTCAATGGTCGACGAGGAACTGGGCCGTGATCTCCTGTCCTTCGGCGTGCCGGTGCTGGTCCTCGGCGACCCGGCGCAATTGCCACCGGTAAAGGGCGGCGGCTTTTTCACCGGGGCAGAGCCGGACACAATGCTCACCGAAGTACACCGCCAGGCGCGAGATAATCCGATTGTTCGCATGTCCATAGCGGTGCGCACCGGTGAACGACTTGAACGGGGAACGTTCGGAAACAGCCGGGTGATTTCGCGACGTGAGATTTCGAGCGACGATGTGATGCAGGCCGATCAGGTGCTTGTCGGCCTCAACCGCACCCGCCGCCTTTATAACGGACGTATCCGCCAGTTACTCGGCTACCGCGATCACTACCCCGCCGTGGGCGAGAAACTGGTCTGCCTGCGCAACGACAAGAGCAAGGGCCTGCTCAACGGCGGCACTTGGACCGTCGATACGCTACGCACACCACGCGGCGACCTCATTCGCATGGATGTGCGCTCCGACGACGATCCGCGCCGTTCCTCCGTCGAGGTTGCCGTCCTGAAGACTTTCTTCGAGGGCGCGGAAGAGGAAATCCCTTATGCTCTGAGGCGGGATTCCGACGAATTCACTTACGGTTACGCCCTCACCGTCCACAAGGCGCAAGGCTCGCAATGGGACGATGTGACCCTCTTTGACGAATCCTACGCCTTCCGCGAACACCGCGACCGCTGGCTTTACACAGCACTCACCCGCGCCGCCGAACGGGTGACGGTGGTGGTGTGAGCTGTTCGGCAGACACTACACTTTTCC
>JAVBRX010000113.1:0-7565 GCA_031547465.1 Microvirga sp.
GCCTCGGTGCGCTTGCCGCCGCCGAGGTCATCAGTCATATTGGCCCGCGCCCGCAGGTCGACCTGCTCGATCTGGCGCGGCAGAACGGGTTTTTCGCGTGAGATTCACAAGGTGGCGGCATCAACCGTCGCCTTGCGATCATCAATTGATCAATGAAAGCTCAATACCCGCTACATGGATCTGATGGAGTGTCCTCATTGGAGGGCTGTTCGTTACTACCCGTACCGGTGCAATTCCTTGCCGTTGGCTTTCAGCCAGACTTCCGCTTCCTCGAAAGCCGGAAACAGGTTGGCGACGAGGGACCAGAACCGGGTAGAATGGTTCATTTCCTTCAGATGCGCCACTTCGTGTGCGGCGAGATAATCAAGCACGAAGGGCGGGGCGAGAATTAGTCGCCAGGAGAAATTCAGGTCGCGTTTTGTCGAGCATGAACCCCAACGGCTGGTCGTATCGCGAATCGTCAGCCGCCGCGCCGTCACCTCGAGGGCGGCGGTGTGGCGCGTTACGGCGGCGGTAAGGTCGATCCTCGCTTCCTTTGTCAGCAGATCCCGCACCCGTCGCGGCAGATATGGCGCTTCTCCCGGCACCAGGATGACCGGTTCGCCGTTTGTGTCCCTGACAAGCCGGGCCGGACCGTGCCCTTCCTTCCGGTGAACGATCCGGTGAGCAAGGCCCCGCACCGGTACGCTCGCGCCGGGAGCAAAGGCAATTTTTCCCGGAATTGCTGCCAGTCGTCTGGCGATCCAGCCACCATGCGCCTCGGCGAAGGCTTTCGCATCGCGGATCGGGACGGAGGATGGCAGGGTCAGGGTAACGCCACCGGTGGCATTGGAGACACGCAACGTCATTCGCCGCGAGGCGGGGCGGCGGCGAACTATCACCTCGAAGCGGTTCTCGCCGAACGAAACGGTCAGAAAATCCGGATCGGCTTCGGTGCGGAACAATGCGAATCGCATCGTATTACTGTGCCTGTTTGAGGGGAACTTGTCAGCAGGCTCGGACAATGCCGGAGATCAATGCACTTTCTTTGCCTGCCGGTTCTGCGCCTGTCGAGTGATGAAAGCGAAAATGGCGGGGGCGATGTCGCGCCTGAAGCGTGCGCCGCTGAACAGACCGTAATGCCCGACCTCCGGTTGCAGAAGGTAAGTCTTGTCGCCGTCAGCGAGATATGGCGTCATTTCCAGGATCGCCTTCGTCTGGCCGATGCCGGTAATGTCGTCGCGTTCGCCCTCAATCGCCATCAGCGGTGTGCGCCGGATCGCCGCCAGATCGACCGGATCGCCGCGATGCGTGAACGTTCCCTGCGCAAGCTGGTTGCGAATGAAGATCCGGTCGATGGTCTGGAGGTAGAACTCTGCCGTCAAATCCATCACAGCCAGATATTCGTCATAAAATTCCTTCTGCTTTTCAACACGTTCGCCCCGTCGCTGAACCATCTGACGAAACATCTCCACATGCGCTTCCACATGCCGGTCGAAATTCATCGACATGAAACCGGAGAGTTGCAGATACCCCGGATAGACGTTGCGCCAGAACCCCGGATACCCGGCGGGTACCTGGGCGATGCAATTCTGCCGGAACCAGGCAAGGCTGTGCGTCTGCGCGGTGCGGTTGACGGCAGTCGGCGAGCGGGAAACGTCGATCGGCCCACCCATCAGCACCGCTGCGGCGGGTGTCAGCCTGTTGCCTTCGGCCTCCATGCGGGCGATGGCGGCGGCAACCGGAACCGACGGCTGGCAGACGGCGACGATGTTGAGATCCGGTCCGAGGGCCTGTATGATTCCGATCAGATAATCGATGTAGTCATTGAGGTCGAACGGCCCCGCCTGCATGGGGACCATGCGGGCATCCACCCAGTCGGTGACGAAAACGTTTGCATGCGGCAGGAATGTTTCGACCGTATTGCGCAGCAGAGTAGCGTGATGGCCGGACATCGGTGCGACGAGGAGCAGTTTCGGCTGGGCAGCCAGACCCACCGCATCGCGCTCGAAAGCGACGACGCGGCAGAACGGCTTTTCCCAGATAATCGTTTCGCGCACCGCAACGGTACGCCCGGCAATCGTCGTTTCCGGCAGATTGAACGACGGCTTGCCATACTGGCGCGTCAACCGCTCGAACATCTCGCAACCGGCGGCGATCATGCGCCCATACGATGTATAGGCGAACGGATTCAGCGGGTTTTCCAGCAGGGTCATGGCAGTTTGCGATGCCATCCGCGCCGGGGATAGCATCCATTGCGCCGTGTCGAAAAGTGTATAAGCCATGTTCATCGGTTGAACTCCGAATTCTTTTCCTTGTCGTCATGTCGTTTGTCTTGCCGGAAAAGCGCACGACAAAAACTGCCGGGATTATAACCAACATCCCATGGCGGAATTAAGTAGAAACCGCAAACAAATGGCATTATTCGCATGTTAAGGCAGCTAAGCAGTCGCAAGTTTCTCCTGATGCGTGGACAATTAATCCCGGTCAACCAGTTTCATTGGATCGGGCAACGAGAGCAGCACGAACATCATGCTTGACAATACGATCAACGGACTCAGTCGTGATTTTCGCCTCCTCAGGGTCGAAACTCTGGTGCGATTGCGATGGCTCGCCGTTTTCGGTCAGACGATGACCGTGCTGGTGGTGCATTTCTGGTTCGGATACCCGTTTCCGTTTATGCAATGCTTCGCCGTGATTGCCCTGTCGGCGGCGGTCAACCTGATGCTGCGGCTCAAATACCCGGCAGGTCACCGTCTCGACGAGCGGGCGGCGACCCTGCTTCTGTCGTTCGATGTGGCGCAGCTCTGCGCGTTGCTGTTTTTCACCGGCGGGTTGGAAAACCCGTTCGTGATGATGATCCTCGCTCCGGCGATGATTGCCGCCACCGTGCTGCCGCCGCTGCGCGCCGGGATTCTCGGGCTTCAGGTTGTGGCATTTGCGACAATCCTGGTCTGGCAGCATTATCCCATGCCCTGGGGATCGGGCGTATCCCTCGAATTACCGTTTCTTTATGTCGTGGCGGTGTGGTTTTCGGTGGTGATCGCGACGGCGTTCATTGGCGTCTACGCCTGGCGGGTTGCCGAGGAAGGGCGGCAACTGGCGCGCGCGCTGACGGCGACCGAACTGATCCTGATTCGCGAACAGCACCTGTCGCAGCTCGACGGTCTCGCCGCCGCTGCCGCGCACGAACTCGGAACGCCGCTGGCGACCATCGCCCTGGTGGCGAAGGAACTGTCCCGTTCCGTGCCTGCCGATGCCGCCGCCACTGAGGATTTCAAGTTGTTGCGCGAACAGGTCGAACGTTGCCGGGGCATTCTGGCACGGCTGACCTCGTTCAAGAACGAACAGCGGGATTTCTTCGAGAAAGTCTCGATTCGGCAACTACTTGTCGAAGTCGCCGAATCGCTCGGTTCCCTCGATATAAAGATCGAAACCAACATGAAGGGTGAAGGGCCGGAACCGATGATGTTGCGCAATCCCGGCGTCACTTACGGCATCACCAACATCCTCGATAATGCCGTCGATTTCGCCGAGGACAAGGTAACGATCACGCTTCACTGGAACGCTACCGATCTGCGCGTCGAAATTCATGACGACGGGCCGGGCTATTCGCCGGAAGTGCTGCTGCGACTCGGTGAACCTTATGTCACCTCGCGGGCGCGCAACCAGTATTCAGACAACGGCGGCAGTGGTGGCATGGGGTTGGGGCTGTTCATCGCCAAGACACTGATCGAACGCTCTGGCGCGAAGCTGCTGTTCGCCAATGCCGCGCCGCCGGCGACCGGAGCGGTGGTCAGGATTATCTGGCCGCGCGCCGCGTTCGAACGTGGCGCGGATCAGGAGCCAGTTGCCGGTATTTTCAGCGAAAGCGAAAGTTTACCGGGAAAATAAAAAGGTCAGGATTGACCGGCAACTAGAGTGTTTTGCGTTTACACGGAACCCAGAACGCTCTAACTTCCTTGATTCCGCAAGGTTTTTCGCATTTAACCAGTATCCACTTAAACGCACATTGCTCTAGGCGCTCGCGAAAAGTTTCTATATGAGAACGAAACGGCATTTTAATTTTGCTCAATCCGCCTGAAAAGGCGATATCCGGCAGGATCCAGGAAATACAAGGTATTCCAGTGACGCAAAGTGACGATCCCTCAAAAACTGCAGCTGATGCGCTGTTTGAATCTCAGCCGGATAAATCCCTGCTCATCGTTGACGATGATCGTCCGTTTTGCACCCGGTTGGCCCGGGCTATGGAAAGCCGCGGCTATAATGTGCGCGTCGCTGAAAGCGTCGCCGATGGTATTGCTGCCATTGAGGCATCCGCGCCAGCCTTCGCGGTGATCGACATGCGACTCGGTGACGGTAACGGTCTCGATGTGATCGTCCGCCTGAGCGACAGGCGTCCCGATGCGCGCGGCGTCATCCTCACCGGTTACGGCAACATCGCTACTGCCGTAACAGCGGTGAAGCTCGGTGCGTTCGATTACCTTGCCAAACCCGCCGATGCGGATGAAGTTCATGCCGCCCTGATGGCGCTGCCGGGCAAGAAAGCGCCTCCGCCGGAAAACCCGATGTCTGCCGACCGTGTGCGTTGGGAGCATATCCAGCGCGTTTACGAATTATGCGGACGCAACGTTTCCGAAACAGCGCGCCGCCTCAACATGCATCGCCGCACCTTGCAACGTATCCTGGCAAAACGCGCGCCGCGCTGACCGGAGACGAAAGCAGGCGGCCTTCGTTTGCCGACGAAATAAATCCGAGACCGGCAAGGCTGAAAAAGAGGCTTGTCGCTTGAGAATGGTCGATTGTGGACCGGATTTGACCCATGCCGCGATCCCGAATGCCGCTGGCTGCATTTCAACCGGATGAAGCCTCACTTCAGGTTAAATTCTGGGGTGTGCGCGGGTCGTCATGCGCTTCGGGACCGGGCTTCGTGAAATTCGGCGGCCATACGTCCTGCGTCGAAATCCGCCTCGGTTCCCGGCTGTTCATACTTGATGCCGGAACCGGCCTGAGCGCCTTTGGGGCCGCCCTCGACAAAGCCGCTCCGCAGACGGTCGATATCCTGTTGAGCCACGTCCATTGGGATCATGTCGGCGGTCTGCCGTTCTTCAGGCCATTCGTGTTCCGGCGCGATGGCCTTGTCCGCACCCATTGCGGCAATCTTGGCGGTGCAGGTGCCGGCGAAGCGCTACGGCAACTGTTTTCACCGCCAATCTTTCCGATTACCCTTGATGAATTACCGGTGCGGTTTGAGCATCATGGCTTCAGGGCGGGCGAAGATCTTCTGTTCGAGGACGGTATCCGGGTGGTGACCATTGCCCTCAACCATCCCGGCGGAGCCACTGGCTATCGTCTGGATTATCGTCGACGGTCTGTCTGCTATATCTGCGATTTCGAGCATTCCGAACCGTGGCCGGATCCGGCGCTGGCAAGGTTTCTCGCCGGGGTCGATCTCGTGATCTACGATGCCATGGTTTCGCAGGACGACTACCCGGATTGCCGGGGATGGGGGCATTCGGTCTGGCAGAAGGGTGTCGATCTCTGCCAGGCGGCAGGCGTGGAGCGCATGGCGGCGTTTCACCTCGACCCGTGCCATGACGATGCCATGCTGCGGAAACGGGAAAAGGCGATGCGTAAAGAAATGCCCGGGGCTTTCATTGCCCGTGAAGGTCAGACTATCCGTCTTGAAATTTCAGGTTGATCGTCATGTCGGTTGATCGCATGCCGGGAATCCAGCTTCCATCTTGGATTCTACCTGTCGAAGCAGTACCAGTATAAAGCCATGACTTCTCCCATTCTCGTCACCGGAGCCGCGGGCTTCATCGGGTTTCATGTCGCCAAGCGGCTGCTGGCGATGGGCAAAGCGGTGATCGGCGTCGATCATTTCAGCCCCTATTACGATGTGGCGCTAAAAAAGGCGCGCTGGAACGCTCTGGAACGCCGTCCGGGCACGTTTACCGGTCTGCGGCTCGATCTTGCCGATGCGGTGACAGTTGAAAAACTATTTCGCGATCATCACCCGGAATGGGTGATCCATCTCGCGGCGCAGCCGGGAGTGCGCCGGGCGCTCACCGAACCTATGCCCTATGCGACGGAGAATCTCGTCGCCTTCCTCAATATCCTCGAAGGCTGTCGCCATGCGGGTGTCCGGCATCTCGTCTATGCTTCGTCGAGTTCGGTCTACGGTCTGAATACCAAGCTGCCCTTTGCCGAAAGCGATAGGGCCGACCATCCGGCGAGCCTGTATGCCGCCACCAAACGCGCCAACGAACTGATGGCTCATTCCTACAGCCACCTGTTCGGCTTACCTGCGACAGGCCTGCGCTTCTTCACCGTTTACGGACCCTGGGGCCGTCCGGACATGGCGGTCTACCGCTTCACCGACGCCATCGCCAATGGGCGGCGGATCGAGGTTGCGAACGGCGGCAAGGTCTGGCGGGATTTTACCTATGTCGATGATATTGTCGAAGGCGTGGTGCGCGTTCTCGGCCTGCCGCCGGAAATGACGGACGGCGCGCCACACGCGGTCTACAATATCGGGAACGACAGGCCGGAAGAACTGAATAGTCTCATCGCTTTGATTGAAAAGGCCTTGCGCCGTAAGACGCAACGAATCGATATGCCGCTGCCGCCCGGTGACGTTCTGGAAACCCGTGCCGACATTTCCGCTTTACGTCAGGCCGTCGGCTTTGCGCCGGAAACGTCGCTTGAGGAGGGTGTCAGCCGGTTCGTCGCCTGGTATCGACAATATCACAGGGAAGCGACGGCATGATCCCGGCGGATACCGAAATATGGGCGATAATCGCTTTCATGAGCGTCCTGTTCGTTCTGGCGGCGGCTTTCGTCTGTTTCCTGGCGATTCTTGTCCTGAAACCGCTGCTTCAGCAATATGCTCTTGCCCGCCCCAACGCCCGCTCCAGCCATCGTGTGCCGACGCCGCAGGGTGGCGGAATAGCCGTGCTTCTGGCGCTGGTCATCATGGTTTTTCTGGCACGGTTTCTACTTCCGGCATCGCTGGATGCTCCCGGCTCCAATTCGCTCAGTATCGTCCTTGCCGCCGCAGTTCTGATGGGGGGACTCGGGGCAATGGACGATATCCGCCCGCTGCCCGCCTCGTTCCGCCTTGCGGTGCAGTTCGTTCTGGCCGCTATCGTGGTGGCGTTTACCGTTCACGATGGGCAGCGAATATTGCCGGTGAGTATTCCGCTTCTCCTTGAGCAGGCGGTGCTTGTCGTTGCTGCCGTCTGGTTCGTCAACCTTGTCAATTTCATGGATGGGTTGGATTGGATCACGGTGGCGGAGATGGTGCCCTTGACCCTGTTCATGATTCCGCTTGGGTTGAGCAATTTCTTTCCGGGTGATGACGAGGCGCTGCTTGCCGCCGCCCTTCTGGGGGCGCTGATCGGTTTCGCGCCATTCAACAGGCCGGTGGCGCGGTTGTTCCTCGGCGATGTCGGTTCCCTGTCCATCGGGCTTCTTGCCGGTTATCTGCTGCTGCGTCTGGCCCAGCAGGGCAGTCTTGTCGCGGCTTTGCTGCTACCGCTTTATTATCTTGCCGACGCGACGATCACCCTGTTCAGACGGCT
>JAVBRX010000085.1:0-8365 GCA_031547465.1 Microvirga sp.
GGCGCGGAAAATGCTTATTATGCCCAGTTCGATTGGCACAGCGCCACCCTGGCCAAGAGCGACCTGCCCGGCAGCGACACCATCTGGACCGCCGACAAGGGTAGCCTGACCCCGGGCGCACCGGTGATGCTCACCTGGAACAACGGCAAGGGCCTTGTCTTCAAGCGCGAGATCACCCTCGATGATAAGGCGATGTTCACCATCCGCGACAGGGTGGAGAACACCACCGGCGAACCGCTGAAGCTCTATGCGTCCGGCTATGTTTCGAAACAGGGCGCGCCCAAAACCGCATCGTATGGTGTGCTGCACGAAGGTCTGGTCGGCGTTCTCAGTGATCAGAAGCTTGAGGAAAGAACTTTCTCCGCCATGGAGAAGGAGAACCCCCTCCCCAATCGTAACGGCGGCGTCGGCCAGACCTGGAGCGATGTGACCGGCGGCTTCATCGCCATCACCGACAAATACTGGGCCGCAGCGTTGATCCCGGATCAAACGCAACCCTATAGCGGCACGATGCTGTATTTCCCGGGCAGCAAGACCTATCAGGTTGATATCATCTCCAAGGAAATATCCATCCCCGCGCAGGGAAGTACTGAATATACGCAGCGTCTTTTTGCTGGAGCCAAAGAAGTCGCAGTCATCGATGGCTATGAGAACACCCTGAATATCCAACAATTTAATAAGATGATTGATTGGGGATGGTTTTATTACTTTACCAGACCGTTATTCAAAGTACTCGATTACTTTTATAAACTTGTTGGAAACTTCGGCGTATCGATCCTAATCGTGACAGTGCTGTTGAAGCTGCTGTTCTTCCCGCTCGCCAACAAATCGTACGTCTCGATGGCGAAGATGAAGGCCGTACAGCCAGAAATGACGGCGATCCGCGAGCGCTACAAGGATGACCCTGCCAAGTCGCAGCAGGCGTTGATGGAACTCTACAAGAAAGAGAAGATCAACCCGCTCGCCGGATGCTGGCCGATCCTGATCCAGATTCCGGTATTCTTCGCGCTCTATAAGGTGCTGTTCATTACCATCGAAATGCGCCATTCGCCGTTCTTCGGCTGGATCAAGGATCTTGCCGCCCCCGATCCGACCAATGTCTTCAACCTGTTCGGCCTGTTGCCGTTCAACCCCGGCAACATTCCGCTCATCGGCGGCTTCCTGATGATCGGCATCTGGCCGCTCATCATGGGCGTCACCATGTGGTTGCAGATGAAAATGAATCCGGAACCGACCGACCCGGTGCAGAAGCAGGTATTCGGCTGGATGCCCATCATCTTCACCTTCATGCTGGGGACATTCGCTTCCGGTCTGGTGATCTACTGGGCGTGGAACAACTTCCTGTCGATCCTGCAACAATATTACATCATGCGGCGTAACGGCGTGAAAGTCGAATTGTGGAGCAACCTCGCCTCCTCGTTCCGGCGCGACAAGAAACCATCGGCCTGACCACACAACCGGAACGGTAATGCTCTCGACAAGGCCCCGCAACTGCTGTCCGGTTGTTTGGGGCCTTGTTTCGTCGTATGGCATGGATACGGAGATGGACGCAGTGACTCAGTATTCAGACACGCACGGCGCATCGCCGGAAGCCCTTGAGAACGATCTCACGCCCTTCATCGAGCCGGGCCGCAAGCTCTTCGCCGGAGCGGCGGATTTCATTTGGGCCGCATCGGCCCTCGGCAAGCTGCCACCGATGGGCAAACCGGAGATCGCCTTCGCCGGACGCTCCAATGTCGGCAAGTCGAGCCTCATCAACGCCCTTACCGGGCGCAATGCGCTGGCTCGCACATCGCACACACCGGGCCGCACACAACAATTGAACTATTTCGATATTGGCGGACACCTGAGCCTCGTCGATATGCCCGGCTACGGCTATGCCGCCACATCGAAGGAAAAGGTCGCCGCCTGGACGAAACTGATCCATGAATACCTGCGCGGACGGGCGAGCCTCGCCCGGGTCTATGTGCTGATCGATTCCCGCCACGGCTTCAAGCCGATCGATGAGGAATTGCTCAAGGCCCTCGATACCTCGGCGGTCTCCTACCAGATCGTTCTGACCAAGACCGATGAGTTGACGGAGCCGGAACGAGTCGCCATGATCGCCAAGGTAAAAGCTGGCATCGCCCGCCGTCCGGCGGCGTTTCCGGAGGTGCTGCCGACATCGAGCCGCAAGGGAACCGGCATACCCGAACTGCGCGCCTCGATTGCCCGGCTGCTGGCGGAACGGGGACAGGACCTATGACACTCAACCGGATTTTACTGTTTGCAGCGGGGCTTGCAGGTCTTTGCGGCGTCGCCCTCTCCGCCGTTGCCTACCATACCGCCAACCCGCAACTCGACGCCGCAGCGAAAATCCTCCTCGGCCACGCTCCGCTCCTCGTCCTCCTGCCGCTCCTTGCCGACAAACCCAACTATCCCGGCCCGCTTCTACGGATCGCCGGACTGATAGCCATCGTCGGTCTGATCCTGTTCTGTGGTGATCTTACGCTGCGCAGTTTCGCCAGCTTCTCCCTGTTCCCCTATGCCGCCCCGACCGGTGGCACGACCCTGATGCTCGCCTGGATTTTGACCGGGATATCGGCGTTCTGGATACGCAAGTAACAAACATTTTGATAAGTTAGCGCAGAATTGAACGCCCTTAAGAATCACAATTATTAAGATACTTCCATCCATTAGAAGCAAAAACTGTAGTCTAAAATAGTTCCTCACAAAAACCTCTCGGCCCGATATGGCATCGGGTCGAGATACGGTGTCTCTCCGGCCATCATCTCGGCAATCAGCCGCCCGGTGGCCGGGCCGAGGGTCAGTCCGTGGTGGGCGTGACCGAAGGTGAACCAAAGGCCCTTGTGCCGGGGCGCGGGACCGATGACCGGCATCATGTCCGGCGTACAGGGGCGCGACCCCATCCACGGTTCCGGATCGAGCCGTTCGCCGAGCGGAAAGAAGGCTCGCGCCACCGGCTCGGCACGGGTCAACTGCACTGGGGTTTTTGGGGCATCGCGGCGGGCGAATTCGACCCCCGTAGTCAGGCGTATCCCCTTCGCCATCGGCGCAATGATATATCCGCCTTCGGCATCGAGCACACAATGGTTGAGCGACTTCCCGTCTTGCGGCTTATAATGCATGTGATAGCCGCGCTTCACCGCGAACGGGAAACGGTAGCCCAGACGCCCCGTCACCGTATCGACCCATGGACCAAGGGCGAGAATGGCATCGCGCGCTTCGATCATGCCACCGGCAATGCTCACCCGCCAGCCGCCCTGCATCTCCTCCAAAGTCGTTGCATCGCCGCGCACGAATAGCCCGCCGCGCGATTCGAACAGCTTAAGATAAGCCTGCGTCAGCGCGTACGGATCGTTCACCGAGACCGGCTCGATCCAATAGATACCCCCAGCTAGCGGAACGCGGATCGCCGGTTCCTTCCGCGCCAGCGCGGCGCCATCAAGCGCCTCAAAACCGACGGCGAAATCCCGTTTCATCTCCTCGGCTTCGATCAGCGCCTTGTCTCGCTCCCGCTCAGAGCGGAATGCTTTGATCCAGCCGCGCTCCAGAATCAGGTTCCCAGCCTTGGCCTCATCAAGCAGCACCCGATGCTCGCTGAGACTGTGCTTAATCAACGGCGCATAGAGTCGGGCAATATTGCTGTAGGTTCCCGGACGCGATTTCCACCAATAACGCGCCATGAACGACATCAGCTCCGGCAGCGCCGAGAGATGATAATAGGCATCGACCCGGTTATTCAGGGCGTGCCGGACCAATGTGCCAAAATCCTGCGGGAACCCATGCGGATAGACGCCCTCACGCTGGATCAGCCCGGCATTGCCGAAACTCGTTTCTTCGCCTGCGCCGCGCCGGTCAAGCAGCACGACCGACCGCCCCTTTGCCTGCACGTGCAAGGCCGCCGACACGCCGACGATTCCCGCCCCGAGCACAATCACATCCGTCCGCATTCTCAAGAAACTCCATCCCAGCGCCATGCGCATCAAGCGCCGATAGGCAGTCCAGTTTATTGTCAAGCCCAGTATCGTCCATATGGGGCGGCAAATCGTCCGTGTAGCTTCAACGGCATAAACTCTTGACAGTTACCGATAGAAATTACACTAGCCGGGATTATCCGGGATAGTCCGGGATTTGGTGGGAAAAGGCCTTATATACAAGGGAAAAACCCCGGCGCGCCGCTTGGAAGATAAAGAGGCGTTGAAAATTGCACCTGGACGCTGAAGCGGCAAGATTTTCAATAGGTTTTGCACTCGGCGGCGCGGGCTTTTGGTCGGGTTCGAAAATGTCTCGAAACATCTTCAAACCGATTTCGCCACCCACCGCACTCTGCCGATGATGTTGAGGTTGGCAGCGGCTTCGACGCTGTAGGTCTGTTCGGGGTAGCGGGGATTGTCGGATTTGACGATCAGGTCGCCGTCGAGCTTGCAGAACAAGCGTTTGACATAAATCGAATGCGGCGATGCGATGATATAGATCGCGTCATCCTCGATCTGGCCTTCGATGGAGCGGTCGATCAGCAACAGGTTGCCATCACCAATTGTCGGCTCCATGCTGTCGCCTTTGGCATTGATGAAGTCGGTTTTTCCGGGCTTCAACCCTAAGGCTTTCAACAGTTGCGCCGGAAACATGATCGGCTCGATGACATGTCCATCGGTTTCAGCCGCGCCACCGCCAGCTGATGCGACAACGTCGAGATGCGGGATGGCAACCCATTGCGAAACTGATTCGAGACGCCCCGGCTCCGCCTGGCTGATTTCGAAACTGGCGTCTCGAAGCCGCATTCCGCCTTCGCCGGTTAAAACCCATGTCGGGCTAAACCCTTGATCTGCAACCTTTTGCAGCGTTTGACCGCTTGGAACACTGCCGCCCGCTTCCATCTTTTGCCATGCGCTATGGCTCACACCGACGATTGTTGCCATCTCGCGCTGTGATAGCCGCAATTCATTCCGGATAATCAGAAGCCGCTTGGCAACCAAATCTTCCATAACAGTTCAAGCCTCGAACTGTTCTGAGCGTGCATATGCTCGGATTACCATCGAACAGTTAGAAAAAATGCTTTTAAAACAATACGTTGCTGCCATTGACCGCTTTTTTGTGCGCAGTGGCAACTGTTCGCTATTTTTACGCTTGAACTGGCAACTTTTTTCCGTCATATTCTCTCCGAATGTAGCATTTCACCCCTCAAAAAAACCCGACCCTGGCCGGTCGGGTTTCCAGAAACGCAGGATACTTCATGCGTACCCCGCAAACAACCGAAACCAAAGGCAGTGCAGATATGCACTGGATGGATATCCGCGCCGCTTTGGCCAAGCAGGGGCTGACGCTTACCGCCGCCTCCCTGGCTGCCGGCCTGCCGGAATATGCCTGCCGTCATGCCCTCATCAATAAAAACCGCTCTGGAGAAGAGGCGATTGCCGCCGCTCTCGGCCTGCCGGTCGAAAAGATATGGCCCTCCCGTTTTCCCCGGCCTCGCCGGTTCCTGAAGCGGTTTAAGGCCGCCGCTTCATCCTGTCTCCGTCAGAAATAAGGAACGCCGCTGCCATGGCCAAAGCCAAAGCCACCTCGTCGAAGCTGTCAGAAAAACCGGAACAGGCAGCCGCCACGCCGCAACGCGCGATCCGCTCTTTGCCGGTGAATGCCATCGACATGGGCAACCGTTTGCGCCCGATCGACCCCGACCGCGCCGCGTTCCTCGCTGCCTCGATCGAGGCCAGCCGGCTGATGAAGCCGATTGAGGTTCGCCCGTCCCCCGATGACGAAACAAGGTTTGTCGTGGTTTCCGGTGGCCATCGGCTATCCGCGCATCTGTTGCTCAGGCGCGAGATGATTGACGCTATTGTCGAGCCGTTGACCGAAGAAGAGGCCCGGCGCCGCGAGATCGACGAGAATATCTTTTCGGTTGATCTGACGGAACTCGACCGGGCGGTGTTTTTCAAGGCCCGCAAGGATTTGTATGAGGCCGAACACCCTGAAACCCGGCACGGCGGCGACCGCAAGTCGGATCAAGTTGCCATTTTTGGCAACTTGATCGGGCGCTTCACCGCCGAGGTTCAGGAGAAGCTGAAAATATCGGAGCGCACGGTTTATCGCATCGTCGCTCGCGCTGCGATCGATGATGCCGTGCGCGCAAAAATCGCCTTCACGCCGCTTGCCAATAAAGGCGCGGAACTCGATGCCCTGGTGCGCCTGACGGCGGACGAGCAGCGCAAGGCCGTGGACCTCGTTTTGTCCGGTGTTGACGATGCGCCGAAAACCATTTCAGCGGCTTCGAAACTGGTTCGAAACGTCCGCGTCAAGGTTTCAAAGCCGGAGAAAGACCGGGATTTCGAAGCCTTCGTCCGGTTTTGGACCAAGAAGGCGAAGGCCGAAACCAAGCAATCCATTCTCGACTACCTCGAAACTCAAGGTTTCGTGCGGCTGCCGAACGCTGAAAGTGTTGCGGCGTAAGGCTTTAAAAAGGGGATTTATCATGTCGAACTATCTGGAATTGGCACGCAAGGCGCTTCTAGTCTGTCCGTGCTGCGGCTGCACGGTCGCTTCGGAAGCCGGGCCGGACGATGGCATTCCATCTGAGGATTTGGCAGAGTTTGTCTTCGCGTGCGGCGCAGCGGTGGCAGTTCGGGATGGATATTTGTTTCCAATCTTCAGCTGCGATGACGTGATGCGGACAGCACTGCAAGAGATAGACCGAGAAATCGAAGATCAGAGATTTGACGAGGGGTTGGATGATCCGGATGTCGAGGAAGAGGAAAACGCTTTCTCCGAAGTCAGTTTCGAAATCGAAGTGGAGCAGAGCAATTATCTGAATGACGTCATGGACCGTGCCAAGGCGCTCGGCCTGGTCGAGAATGAAGCGTGTTCCCGCATGGACCTGCTGGCGACCCATGCCAACGGCAACCCGATGGATTTCAAGCGGCTTTCTGAGGCCGACGATTTCAACCTGACACATGATTTCTGCGGTATCGCCCGGCACATCAACCGCGTAACCGGCAAGCTCGAAAACCATTTCTCCCCCCGTTTCTCAAAAAGAGGGGGCAAGCATGGCGCGTGTTAAAAACCGCAGATCGTCGCAAACGATCATGTCCTTTTCGGCGTCGTTTTCAGGCAAGGAACTGAGAACCATGCTTGACCAGAGGAAGGCCGAGCGGCGCTATCGGGTTGAGGCGTTTTTAACCGCACTCTGGGAGCCGAAGGCAAGTATGTTCGGGGAGAGTGATAGGTTCCCCGTCACGAAACCATATTTCAGAAGCCTTTTGACAGACTTGGCGGAAGTCCTCACCGAAGATGAGGCATCGTGCCTATTCTCTGCGATGAAATTTCAACGGGTGTCCCGGGGCTTGCAGGTTCTGGGCTTCGACCCCGCTGCCATCCGGGAGCGGTTGTCATGACACGCCGCCCGCACCCCGCTCAGCTTGATTTCAAGGACTGGACACCGCCGGACCCGGTGGTCGCGTTCGCGCCGGAGCGCATCCGCGCCGCGTCGCTGTCGAGCGAAGCGGCGAAGGTGATTTCTGAAACGCTAGCCGCCTCGGAACTTGGGCGCGAAGGCGTCGCGGCGGCAATGTCCGCTTATCTCGGGCGCGAAATCAGCCTCAACATGCTGGATAAATATGCCTCCGAGGCAGCCGAAGATCGACAGATGAACGTCGTCATTCTCGCGGCCCTGATCGCCGTCACCGACGATCGCCGGGTGCTGCAATGGCTGGCCGAGAAGCAAGGCTGGATCGTGGTCCCGGATAGGTATCGCACCGTGATCGAACTGGCACAGCGCGAAGAGGCTATCCGCCGCGACAAGCGCGTCGTCAAGGCCTTGCGCCGCGATGCCATTTCCGGGGGCATACTATGAAGGAATGGTTCTCCCCCGCCGAACTCGCCGAACTGCGACTTCCCGGTCTGCCGGAAACCCGCACTGCGATTGCCGCTCTTGCCGATGCGCAATGCTGGCGGGACCCGGCTCTTGAATACCCGGCGAACCCAAACGGCGTCTGGCGTAAACGCCTCGCGCGCGGCGGCGGCTTCGAATATCGCCCGGACGTGTTGCCGCTCGCGGCCCGCGCCAAATTGATTTACCTCACGGCGCAGGAAACCGCGCCGAAGCCGATCGCCAGGGATGAAGCGGCGATCGCCGCCGATATTCAAGCGCGCTGGTCGCATTTCGACAAGCTGCCGAAACATCGCAAGGATAAGGCGGAAGCGGCTCTCAAGGTGTTGCAGGCGGTGCGTGAACTTGAGAAGGCGGGTACGTCGTTGACTGTGGCGCGGGCGCTGGTCGCCAGCCAGCACGGGGTTTCGGTGCGCACCCTGTTCCTGTGGCAGAATCGCGTTGCGGGCCTTGCCCCTTCGCACTGGCTGCCGTTTCTCG
>JAVBRX010000114.1:0-3889 GCA_031547465.1 Microvirga sp.
TCACCGGATCCCCGGTATCCAGTTTCACAGCCGGATGCTCACCATCCGCGACCCGTGCCAGAGCGGCACGCGGTTCGCCCTGTGAGCCGGTGAGCAGCACGACGCTCTTGCCGCGTGGCACCCTGGCATAACTGTCCGCATACCGGATATCAGCGGCCTCGTTCAGATAACCGCACTCCCTGGCGACATCGATCACCCGTTCCATCGCCCGCCCGACAGCGATGACACTGCGCCCGCAGGCGCGCGCGCCATCGAGTACCGCCTTGATCCGCGCCACGTTCGAGGCGAAGGTCGTCACCGCCACCCGCCCCTGCCGCGAGGCGATCAATTCGCCGATACGATGCGCAACATCGGTTTCAGACGGGCTGCGCCCATCGCGCGTCGCATTGGTGGAATCGCATACCAGAGCCAAAACGCCCTCATCGCCGAGGGCGCGGAAACGTTCTTCCGATGTGATGTCGCCGACATTGGGAGTCGGATCGATCTTCCAGTCGCCGGTATGCAGGACCAGCCCCAACGGCGTACGCAGCGCCAAAGCATTGGCTTCGGGAATGGAATGCGCAACCGGAACGTATTCGACCTCGAACGGCCCGGCGGCAATGGCTTTGCCGGGGCGGACCTCGCGCAGGTCGACCTTCGGCATCCCCGGTTCCGACAGACGCCGGGTTTCGAGGAGCGACAGCGTAAACTTTGTGCCATAGACCGGAACGCGCAAATCCGGCCACAGGTCGGCTACGGCGCCGATATGGTCTTCATGCGCATGGGTGATGAAGATCGCCTCAAGATTGGCGCGCTCTTCGCGAATGAAGCGCAGATCCGGGTAAATCAGTTCGATCCCCGGCAGATGTTCCTCATTGCCGAACCCCATGCCGCAATCGACCATGATCCAGCGGCGGCGTCCCGGCGGGCCGTAACCGTACAGGGCCGCATTCATGCCGATTTCACCAAGGCCGCCCAACGGCGCGAAAACGAGT
The DNA here is from genome assembly GCA_031547465.1 of Microvirga sp. GTDB lineage: Bacteria > Pseudomonadota > Alphaproteobacteria > Rhizobiales > Beijerinckiaceae > Hohaiivirga. The sequence goes on from JAVBRX010000114.1 coordinate 975, forward strand.
TCGTCGAACGTGCCTTTGCTTTGCACTATCTTTTTTTTGGCTGCGGCCATCATTCCTCTCGCCGGTCTTTGACAGTTCTTGTTTATTTTGATCCGGCAGACGGAAAGAACAGATCTCCCGCGTCGATCAACTCCACCCCGTGATCTGTTTGCAGTTCCAGACGGCCATCCTGGGCTATTCCGATAAAAATGCCCTGTTTCTCGCCCTGTGACAGGCGGATCGTCACAGCGCCACCGATGCCATGCGCCCGCTCCAGCCAGAGCTTACGGATCGGCGCGAACAATGGTTCCGGCACACTCCCGGATTGTGTTTCTTGCCACAGGCCGAGACGGGTTTCGAATGTTTGCGCCAGAGTAAGAAACAGATCGTCCCTGGTCAGATATGGCGCGACCGTATTCAGAAATGCCGTCGGATACGGCGTGCTGGACGGCGACGACACCACATTGACGCCGATGCCAATGACAATCGCCAGCCGCTTGCCGGCATCGAGTTGATGCGCTTCAAGCAAAATGCCGGAAACCTTGGCTCCGTCAAGCAGTACATCGTTCGGCCATTTCAATGTCAGGCGCGACGCACCCAACCCGGTGACGGCGGCAATCGCGTCATAGAGCGCAACGGCAGCGACGAAACTCAGTTGTGACGCATAACGCAGTGCGCACGGGTCGATCAGCAGCAGGGACGCATACAGATTGCCGGGCGGCGACACCCATTGGCGTTCCTGCCGCCCCCGCCCCCCGGTCTGCTCGTCGGCGACGACCCACAAACCACCAGGATCGCCCGCCTTCGCAGCATCGAGCGCATCCGAGTTGGTGGATTCGGTGACGTCGAGCGGTAACAGCCTTACGCTGGCCACAACGATTTCGCCGCAAGGCTCGCCGCATCGACCAGCGGCCCCGGAACCAGGAAGAACAACAGCAGCACGGCGCAGGAAACGGCCAGAATTACCTTGAGATTCACCGGCATCGCTTCGAAACGCTCAGTCGCCGTGTCGAAATACATGACCTTGATGATGCGCAGGTAATAATACGCGCCCACGACACTGGTCAGCGCACCGATGATGACCAACCACAGGAGACCGGCCTTCCACGCCGCCAGGAACACGTACAGCTTGCCGAAGAACCCGGCCAACGGCGGAATACCGGCAAGCGAGAACATGATCAGCATGAGACCGGCAGCCATCATCGGCCTCGTCGTGCCAAGCCCGGCAAGGTCGTTGATGTTTTCAAACTTCCTATCGCCGTCGCGCATCGCCAGAATGCAAGCGAAAGCACCAAGGGTCATCGCCAAATAGATGGCGAGGTAAAGGATCATTCCGCCAACCCCGTCGCTCGTACCGGCTGTCACGCCCATGAGCGCATAGCCGACATTGGCGATAGAGGAATATGCCATCAGGCGTTTGATGTTGGTCTGGCCGATGGCGGCGAACGCGCCGAGAATCATCGACAGGGCGGAAATTGCCCAGATGATCTGCTGCCATTGCGGCGTCAGGCCGGGGAACGCGCCGATAAACAGCCGCGTCACCATCGCCATGCCCGCCACTTTCGGCGCAGCGGCAAAGAACGCCGTCACTGGCGTTGGCGCGCCTTCATAAACGTCCGGCGTCCACATATGAAACGGCACGGCGGAAATCTTGAACGCCACGCCCGCTGCCATGAAGGCGAGGCCGAAGCTAACGCCGAGGGGGGCGGTCCCCTGAAGGGCCTTGGCGATCTCGGTAAACATGATCGACCCGGAGAAGCCGTAAATCAGCGACGCGCCATACAGCAACATACCGGAAGACAGCGCGCCGAGGACAAAATATTTCACGCCAGCTTCAGTCGATTTCAGGTTGTCGCGATGGATCGAGGCAATGACATAGGACGGCAAGCTGAGAAGCTCGATGCCGATATAGAGGCCGAGCAACGAATTGGCCGAGATCATCGTCATCATGCCGATGGTCGCCAGCACGATTAAAATCGGATACTCGAACCGGTCCACGCCTTCGCGCTTCATATGGTCCATCGCCAACGCAATTGCGGCGGCGGAGCCGATCAGGGTCAGCATCTTCATGATCTTGGCGAAGCTGTCCCAGACAAATGCATTATTGAACTCAAGCACCCTACCCGACGGAGCAAAGGCAACCAGCGCGAACGCTACCGTCAGCAGCACCAGACATAGGAGGCTTGTCGTCTTCGCGCCGCGCTCATTCCGCAACGCGCCGAACAGAAGCACCAGCAGTACGCCAACCGCCAGAACGATTTCCGGTAAGGCTAGACTCGACCAGGGATTGAATGAATAATCGACGGGCTTCATGTCTCGGCCTCAATGGAGCGCAAGCAGAGCAGTCTTGACGGATGCCAAAGCCGCTTTCTGGGTTTCAATCAAATTGGTCGTCGCAGCGCTGACGCTGTCGAGAATCGGTCCGGGATGTACACCGTAATAGATCACCAGCAACACCAGCGGTGCGAGGATGGCGATTTCACGCTTCGTCAGATCCTGAATCGAGAACAGTGACGGCTTTTCGAGCGCCCCGAACATCACCCGGCGATAGAGCCACAGCGCATAGGATGCCGACAGGATCACGCCTAAAGCCGCCAGAACGGCAACCGTCGGGTTGACAGTGAAGGTGCCGACGAGCGTCAGGAACTCGCCGACGAAGCCGGAGGTTCCAGGCAGGCCGACATTAGCCAGCGTAAAGATCATGAACACCACGGCATAATGTGGCATCCGGTTGACCAGCCCGCCATAAGCGGCGATCTCGCGGGTATGCATCCGGTCGTAGACCACACCGACGCACAGGAACAGCGCCCCGGCGACAAGACCGTGGGAGATCATCTGGAACATCGCCCCCTGGATGCCCTGCTCCGTCATCGAGAACAGGCCCATCGTCACGTAGCCCATATGCGCCACCGACGAATAGGCGATGAGCTTCTTCA
>JAVBRX010000100.1:0-5729 GCA_031547465.1 Microvirga sp.
GTACCTCAGGCATTGAATCAATGACGCATGTCGTCGCGTTGCGAGTTTGATTCAAATATCGTTGCTAAGTGTATCGAGTTGTTGAAGTCTGTCGAGCGCACCTTGAAGGATGTAAGTTGCGGCCAGCTTGTCCACGAGTTCGGCGCGCCGGGCGCGGGAGGCGTCGGCTTCGATTAATGTGCGCGTCACGGCGACGGTGGAAAGACGCTCATCCCAGAACAACACCGGCAACGGCAGTAACGGTGTGAGATTGCGTATGAAGGCGCGGGTCGCCTGCGAACGCGGTCCTTCGCTGCCGTCCATGTTGAGGGGCAAGCCGATAACGATGCCGCCGATATGGTGCGTCGTTGCCAGTTCCTTGATCCTCATGACATCGGGAGTGAACTTGACGCGCTTGATCGTTTCCAGCGGCGAGGCGATGACGAGGCGGAGATCGGACAGCGCCAGGCCGATGGTCTTGACGCCGAGATCGACCCCAAGGAGCCGCTGACCGTGCTGGAGCTGTGAGTACAAGCGGAGGAGTTCGTCATCCGTCGATGTCACTGGAATATCCTTCAAGGGGTTTTATGCAGGTTGAATCCCTACGGCTACGACCGACATAGTATGGCGAGAAAAGCACGCCAAGCTTATAAACGGCGTATGGTATCTGCGAGGAGTTGAGCGATGAAAATCACCTGGTTCGGCCATTCCGCTTTCCGGCTCGATTTTGCCGACAAGCATGTCCTGATCGACCCGTTCTTTTCCGGGAACCCGGTGTTTCAAGGGAAAAGGGACGAGGCGGCGGCTGGCGTAACGCATGTGCTCATTACGCATGGCCATGGGGATCATATTGGCGATGCCATTGATATTTCGAAGAAAACAGGGGCAGTCGTCGTTACCAACTTTGATCTCTGCATGTGGCTTGCATCCAAGGGGCTGGAGAAGTTTGACCCCATGAACACCGGCGGCACCACCGATCAGGGCGGTTTCACGGTGACGCTGGTGCGGGCGGACCATTCGAGCGGACTGATCGAATCAGGCGGCCCGGCGGCGCTTGGGCTTCCAAACGGCATCATCGTCAAGGCTCCGGGGGAGCCGACAATCTATCATATGGGTGATACCGACATTTTTGGCGACATGGCGCTGATTGCCGAGATACATCAGCCGGAAATCCTGTTCGTGCCGATCGGCGATCGGTTCACCATGGGGCCGCAGGTCGCGGCGCTGGCGGTACGGCGTTTTTTCAAGCCGAAAGCGGTCATTCCGTGTCATTATGCGACCTTTCCGCCGCTCTTACAGAACGCCGATGCATTCGTAGCGGCAATGGAAGGCTCCGGCATTCAGGTGATCGTGCCGAACCGTGGGCTGGCGGTGACGGTCTGAGTGCCGGCGGCGGACAAAAGAACGTTGCAGCGGCTTGGCGGCGGATGCTATAGCCGCCGTACTTTTTTCTGGGAGTTGGAAAGCACGTCATGTCGGTTGATGAGAAAACCGTTCGGCGGATCGCGCATCTGTCGCGTATCGCCCTCCGCGAGGACGATGTCCCGCACATGCAGAATGAACTCAACGCGATGCTTGCCTTCGTCGAGCAATTGAACGAGGTTGATGTTTCAGGCATCGAGCCGATGACGTCGGTCATTCCCACGGCGATGAAGAAACGAGCTGATGGCGTAACCGATGGCGGTTATGCGCCCCTCGTCGTGCGCAACGCGCCAGCGACCGAGGACAATTTTTTCCTTGTTCCCAAGGTGATCGAGTGATCGGGCGTTTTCCTGCCCTTTCCCGCCTTACAGTCGTTTCCGCTTGAAAACAGTATTGGCTATCATGACCGATTTGACCCGCCTGACGATTGCCGAAGCCCGCGAGGGCTTGAAGGCGAAACGCTTTTCCGCCGTCGAACTCGCAAAGGCGCATATCGGCGCCATCGAGAAGGCGCGGGCGCTCAATGCGTTCCTGAAGGAGACGCCGGAGATTGCGCTTGCCATGGCCGAAAAATCGGATGCCAGGCTTGCCAGGGGCGAGGGCGGGGCGCTGGAGGGAATTCCGTTCGGCATCAAAGATCTCTATTGCACCAAGGGCGTGCCGACGACGGCGGCGTCGAAGATCCTGGAGAATTTCGTTCCGCAATATGAGTCCACGGTGACGAGCCAGCTCTGGCGCGATGGCGCGGTGATGCTCGGCAAGCTCAATCTCGATGAGTTCGCCATGGGCTCGTCCAATGAAACCAGCGCCTTCGGTTCGGTCGTGTCGCCTTGGAGACGCTCCGGTTCGGATACGCCGCTGGTACCGGGCGGGTCGTCCGGCGGTTCCGCCGCTGCGGTTGCGGCGCATCTGTGCCTCGCGGCGACGGCCACCGACACCGGCGGCTCCATCCGCCAACCGGCGGCGTTCACGGGAACGGTCGGCGTCAAGCCGACCTATGGGCGCTGCTCGCGCTGGGGAACGATAGCCTTCGCCTCTTCGCTCGATCAGGCGGGAATCATCGCCCGGTCCGTGCGCGATACGGCAATCGCGCTGACGTCGATCTCCGGATACGATCCGAAGGACACGACGTCCGCCGATCTGCCGGTGCCGGATTTCGAGGCAGCCGTGAAGCGTGGGGTCAAGGGTTTGAAGATCGGCATTCCGAAGGAATACCGGCTGGATGGTATGTCGCCCGAAATCGAGAAACTCTGGATGCAGGGGGCAGAATGGTTGCGCGCTGCCGGGGCGGAGGTGGTGGATGTCTCGCTGCCGCACACGAAGTATGCGCTTCCGACCTATTATATCGTTGCTCCGGCGGAGTGTTCATCGAACCTCGCCCGGTATGATGGCGTGCGTTATGGGTTGCGCGTACCCGGCAAGGATATTGTCGACATGTACGAGAAAACCCGCGCCACCGGGTTCGGACGCGAGGTGCAACGGCGGGTGATGATCGGCACTTACGTGCTTTCGGCGGGCTATTACGATGCCTATTACGTACGGGCACAGAAAATCCGCACCCTTATCAAGCAGGATTTCGAGGCGGTTTACGCCAGCGGTGTCGATGCCATCCTGACTCCGGCAACGCCGTCAGCTGCATTCGGCATCGGAGAGAAGAGTTCCGCCGATCCGGTGGAAATGTATCTCAACGACGTGTTCACCGTGACCGTCAATATGGCCGGGTTGCCGGGAATTTCCATTCCCGGCGGACGGGCGGGTAACGGCCTGCCACTTGGGCTGCAACTGATTGGTCGCCCATTCGATGAGGAAACCCTGTTTGCTGCCGGGCAGATCATTGAGGATGCCGCCGGGCGGATGGTGTTGCCGGAAGCCTGGTGGTGAATGTCGGCCAGTTGCTCCTTAGAGCATTTTCCGTCGAAGTGGCCACCGGTTCGGCGCAAGAAAATGCGGTAAATAAAGGAAAGTTAGAGCGCAATCCGATGCAATTTGATTGGATTGCGCTCTAGAGCAATACATGATGCGAAAACTGAAAGGCCCGCACCGGTAACGATGCGGGCCTTGTTTTTTTGTTAAGTCGAAACCGTTATTTGGCCGGGATCATCAGTTCCGGCTTCGGCGTCGTTCCCGTGCTCGCGGGCAGGATCGGGTAATCGACCTGCGGCTGTTCGCCTGTGAGGGTGCGCAGGAACGTGACGAGGGATTTAACCTCGGCGTCCGTCAGCTTCTGGCCAAGCTGGGCGGTTCCCATTACGGCAACTGCCTGCTCCAGATCCCACACTTTGCCGGAATGGAAATAGGGAGCTGTAAGCGCGACGTTGCGCAACGGCGCGGCGCGGAAGACATATTGCTCATCCTGCGTCTTGGTAACCTGGAAACGTCCCGTGTCGCCAGCAGGCAGGATGTCGGCAGCAGGCTTCTCAACGAGGCCGAACGGGAAATATCCGTTGCCGCCGATATTCACGCCGTTGTGGCAACTGGAGCAGCCTTTATCCATGAATAAGGCAAGGCCTTGCTTTTCTGTCGCCGTCAGGATGGCGGTGTTGCCTTCAAGATACTGATCGAAGCGGCTGGCCGGGGTGGTGAGGGTGGCTTCGAACGCCTCAATGGCCTTGGCGACGTTATCGAAGGTGACAGCTTCCGCTTCACCGGGGAACGAATTTTTAAAATCGGCCACATATTCCGGCATGCTCTTGAGGGTGGCGATGACCCGGTCGGGGGTGCTGGCCATTTCGACACCCGCCTGGATGGGGCCTTTTGCTTGTGCCTTGAGGTCTTCCGCTCGGCCATCCCAGAATTGGGCAATGTTGAACACCGCATTCAGTACGGTGGGTGCATTGCGCGGGCCGGTCTGCCAGCCGTGTCCGACGGACGTTTCAAGGTTATCGCCGCCGCCCATGCCGACATTGTGGCAACTGTTGCAGGAGATGAAGCCACTGCGTGACAGGCGTGGGTCGAAATAGAGTTTCTTGCCGAGTTCAATCTTGGAGCGAGTGACGGTATTTCCTTTGATTGCCGGAATGACCGAGGGGATTGGCTGGAATACCTCATTCGCCCGTTTCATCAGTTCGGCATCGGGTTGCTGCGCGGATGCCAGCGAAAGCGATCCGAGCAAAAGGATAGCGGTCGAGGCCAATTTGGAAAACGTTTTCATAGGATTCCCTTTTTGCTTTAATGCGAATAATTTGCAGTTTCTAATTTTAGCAGACTTGTTCCTTGATGGAGATCAAAAAGCTATATCGGTAAACGACGAAAGTTTTAAGAATTAAAATCTATCTTCAGTGTGGATGGTTTTAGATGGTTGTCCTGGTTTTTGTAAGGCGCTAGAGTTTACAATGGATTTATCACGTGTGGAATGCGCAAAATTTTTTTGAATAAATACTTAATTGAATGTGGAAATTAGCTCTATAGAGAGGAGAATATAATTGCATTCTGTTTCTAACTGATTTTAATTTCAGGCGTTTTATCATTATGCGTGTTTTTGCCGCAGGTGAATCTATAAAGATATAGGATAAATTTTTTATTATATGGGCTTTTATGATTTGTCGATAATAATTCATGTAATAATTAATTTTTTTATTATAATTATACATAGTTTTGTTATTTCAATGAAACATATTATTATTATATACATTGTAGTATTTAGTATATTACGCATTTTGACCTATGGTGCACCCATTCTCCTAAGCTACCTTAATTAATACGAAAGAAAAAGCTGCGGTCGATTGGGATGTGACCAGCGAACCCTATCTCGACCGTGTATGCGGCCCGCGTTCTAGCCGGCGGCGGAATAGAATCTTTGCTCCTTAAAACTCTTAATCGATCCGAATCCCTGTAACTCAAACTTTGGCGAGGCTGGAATGGCAACCAGAAGGCACTTAAGAACTTTATTAGGAATAACATCTTATTTGACAATTGCTATAGTGATTTCAGCAAGCGCGCAAGAGATCCCATCGGGGTCAAAATGTCCTGTTGGAAGCGGCGGTCTTATTGATTGCCAGAATGGGGATATCAATCTGGCGCCAGCATCTTTCCTCGGTACTATTCCTGGCGGGATTGGAACAGGAGGAACGCCCCCCAGCCCCAATCCCGGTGCTGGAGAGATGCCCTCTTCTCCACCGACATCCCCGGTATCTAATCCGGGCGGGAATCCGGGTGGGAATCCGGGCGGGAATCCAGGCGGGAATCCAAGCGGGAATCCAAGCGGGAATCCAGGAGGAAATCCAGGAGGAAATCCAGGAGGCGACCTTGGTGGTGATCCTGGTGGTGATCCCGGCGGTGATCCTGGTGGTGATCCCGGCGGTGATCCCGGCGGTGATCCCGGTGGCGGG
>JAVBRX010000016.1:0-26465 GCA_031547465.1 Microvirga sp.
TTCAGATAGACTGTAAAAACCCGCCCATTCGACGCTTTCTTGATGGCGCGCAGATAAGGAACCGCACGGCGGCCCGAGGCAATGACACAATCAGGAAACGGCGGGACAATGGGCGATCCGGTCTTGCCCGGCGCATCGCGCGGATCGACCAGACCGAACGGCATCGCCCAGACCCAAGGCGCGCGAGGGGCAACGCGGCGCACTTCAACCGCAGGAGTCAGTAATTCAGCGACGCCGAGACATTGCTGCTCATCCCCCGCCTTGCCGTCCGTCAACACCCAACAGGCCAGATTGTCCAAAATAGTCACCAAAAGCTGTGATGAGTGGGCGTCATAGCAGCCGTTTGCAATATGGTCATCTTGTATGATTTGGTTTCCCAGTCTACTCACAGTGAAACAAACTTTCAAAATAGGAGCATGGATTAGTGCGTGGACAGCTTGATTCCATTGACTGGGCCATTCTCAAGGAATTACAGGCCGACGGCAGCATCACCAATGTGGAACTGGCCCGCCGCGTAGGGTTATCGGCCCCACCGTGCCTGCGCCGGGTACGGGCTTTGGAACAGGCCGGAATCATCAAGGGCTATCGTGCGGTTCTCGACCCCAAGACTCTCGGGTTCGAAATCGTCTGCTTCGCCATGGTGCAACTTGCCGTGCAGGGAAAGCGCGAGTTGGCGCTGTTCTCGGAGACGATCACCCAGTGGTCACTGGTTCGCGAATGCTGGACGCTGTCCGGAGAGGTCGATTTCATCCTCAAATGCGTCGCCCCCAATCTGGCGGCATTTCAGGAACTCGTCTCGGAACTGACGGCAATGCCCAATGTGCGCAACGTCCGCACCGCCCTGTGCCTTGAGCAGATCAAGGACGTGCCGCTCCTACCGATTGACGAAGTTGGCCACGCAAAAACCTGATCCGGACAGGGTTTAAGACCTTCCCCCGTTGTCAGAGACGGCGACCGATCCATTGCACGAAGTTTCTTGCCAGCCCGGCAACCCGCAGCCGTTCGTTGTCCGGGTCGTACCATGCCCCAGCAGCGCTGGACGGCAGGGCGTGTAGTTGCGGGAGTGTGCGCAGTATCTCGCCGCGGGAACCGATAATGACCGCTTCGCCTTCGATGTAATCGTTATACTGGTCGTCCGACTCGCCGAGCGCATTCATGCCGCCACCGCCGGTATATGAACTCATCTGGAGACCAGTGAACCGAATGACGAGCTTCGGACCACGCGGCGAGCGACGCCCGGCAAAGGTGTTTGCCGTCTCCCTCTGCGCTGCTGCGGCAATGATGTCCGCCCATGGGCCGACGCCCTTCTGACGCAGGATGCTGACATCGATACTGATGGAAGAGAACGACGTTCCGGAAGTCTCTCCGGTCGTCGCGCAGGAGACAAGCGCCAGAGCGCCGAAACCGGCAAGAAGAGTGCGGCGGGAAGGATGATTCGTAGACATGGCCAATCCCCAGAGCAGTTTCAGTCTCAAAAGGTTATTTCAACCTTGAAGATAAGCAATGGAACCCGTCGTGAAAAGGATTTTCACGGCGGGTAATCCGTCAACGAGCCGCGGTCGGCGCACCCTTGCCATTCGCGCCGAAAGAAACGCCGATCACTTCATATGACTTTCCACCACCTGGCGTCACCACTTCGACAGTGTCGCCAATCGTCTTGCCGAGCAAGGCCCGGGCGATGGGAGATGTCACCGACACACGGCCATTGCGCACATCAGCCTCAGGTTCGCCGACGATCTGATAAACTTTTTCTTCCTCGGTATCCTCATCGACGAGCTTGACCGTAGCGCCAAACTTGATCTGATTGCCGGACAGTTTCATCACATCGATGATCTCGGCCCGGGAAATCAGGCTTTCAAGCTCGAGAATTCGCCCCTCGTTGAGAGACTGAGATTCCTTGGCAGCATGATATTCCGCATTTTCGGAAAGGTCACCGAGCGCACGGGCTTCGGCAATTGCCTCAATGATTCTCGGGCGTTCGACCTGCTGGCGTCGTTTCAGCTCTTCTTCGAGAGCGGAATAACCCGTCGTCGTGATCGGAACTTTGTCCATCATGGCTCTTGTCACTCGTCTTTAAAAGCGCTTACGGGCCGGCGACGCCGACCCGTGCTGAGATTCACCCAAAATGAAAGCTTATTGGGAGATGCTATCCAAGTTTATGGAAAGTACTCCTGCAAAGCGCGTACTTCAAGATCCCCGCCGAGATAAGCCCGAATCCCCTCAGCGGCGGCAACTGCTCCTGCTAGAGTGGTATAGTATGGAACTTTATGCAAGAGGGCAGCGCGCCGCAAATTGCCGCCATCGGTGACAGCCCGTGATCCTTTGGTGGTATTGAACACCAGTTGAATATCGCCATTCTTCAAGGAATCGACCACATGAGGGCGGCCTTCGAGCACCTTGTTGATACGTTTGGCTTCGATCCCGTTCTCGACAAGATATTGCTGTGTGCCGCCGGTAGCAACAACTGAAAATCCCAATTCCTGCAATATCTTAACCGCGGGCAAAACCTTCGGCTTGTCGGAATCCCGCACCGATACGAACAGCGTCCCGGTCGTCGGCACAGCTACACCCGCACCGAGCTGGCTCTTGGCAAAGGCAATGCCGAACGAGCGGTCGAGGCCGATCACCTCGCCGGTCGAACGCATTTCCGGCCCGAGAATCACATCGACGCCGGGGAAGCGGGCAAACGGAAAAACTGCTTCCTTGACGCCGATATGGCCGAGCGTTTTCGGCTTCAGACGGAAGGATGCCAGGCTTTCGCCAGCCATGATTCGCGCCGCTACTTTGGCGATGGGGTCACCGATCACCTTGGCAACGAACGGCACGGTGCGCGAGGCGCGAGGGTTAACTTCAAGGACATAAATCTCGCCGTCCTTGATGGCATATTGCACGTTCATCAGCCCGCCGACATTGAGAGCGAGCGCCATGGCGCGGGTCTGCCGCTCCAATTCTGCAAGCGTTTCGGGCGAAAGCGAGCGCGGCGGAAGCGAGCAGGCAGAATCGCCGGAATGGATGCCTGCTTCCTCAATATGCTCCATGATCCCGGCAATGAACACGTCCGTGCCGTCGCAGAGACAATCGACATCGATCTCGACCGCATCCGACAGGTAGCGATCGAACAGAAGCGGATTCTTGCCAAGAACGGTGTTGATCTGGCCAGTTTTATCGTTTGGGTAACGCGCCTTGATCTCGGATGGGATCAGACTCGGCAGAGTGCCAAGCAAGTAATCCTCGAAAGTCGCCTCGTCGCGAATGATCGCCATAGCGCGTCCGCCAAGCACGTAGGACGGGCGCACAACGAACGGCAGACCGAGTTCGGCGGCGACCAGACGGCTCTGCTCCACCGAATAGGCGATGCCGTTCTTCGGTTGTTTCAGGTTGAGCTTGTCAAGCAGACGCTTGAAACGATCGCGGTCTTCGGCGAGGTCGATAGCGTCTGGAGAAGTACCGAGGATCGGCACGCCGTTTTCCTCAAGCACATTCGCCAGTTTCAGCGGTGTCTGTCCACCGAATTGGACGATGACGCCGCGCAACGTGCCGTTCATGCGCTCGGTTTCGATGATCTCCAGCACATCCTCTTCGGTGAGCGGCTCGAAATACAGCCGGTCGGAGGTATCGTAATCGGTGGAAACCGTTTCCGGGTTGCAGTTGACCATGATGGTCTCGAAGCCCGCATCTTTCAGCGCGAACGAGGCGTGGCAGCAGCAATAGTCGAACTCGATGCCTTGTCCGATCCGGTTCGGACCACCGCCGAGGATGACAATCTTTTCCCGCGCCGAGGGACGCGCCTCGTCGCCCGGCAGCCCGGCGAACGGCGACAGGTAAGTCGAATACATATAGGCGGTGGGCGAGGCAAACTCAGCGGCACAGGTATCGATGCGCTTGTAGACCGGGCGAACGTTGAGGGCGCGACGGGCGGAGCGGACTTCCACCTCAGCGCAGCCAGCAAGAACGGCAAGCCGCTTGTCGGAGAATCCTAAGCTCTTCAGTTCCTGCAACGCCCCCCTGGTTTTCGGCAGACCATATGCCTTTACCTTAGCCTCGGTATCGATGATGATCTTCATCTGTTCGAGGAACCACGGGTCGATCTTGCAGGAAGCATGGATTTCACTGATCGGGAATCCGAGCCGTAGCGCCTGCGCAACCTTCAGAAGCCGATCCGGCGTCGGCGTACCGAGTGCTGCCTTGATGGCATTCTCATCGTCGCCCGCGCCAAGCCCTTCGATTTCGATCTCATCGAGGCCGGTCAGCCCAGTTTCCAGCGACCGCAGTGCCTTTTGCAGGGATTCGGCGAAAGAGCGGCCAATGGACATCGCCTCGCCGACGGATTTCATCGCCGTGGTCAGGGTCGGTTCGGCGCCGGGGAATTTCTCGAACGCGAAGCGCGGGATCTTGGTGACAATATAGTCGATGGTCGGCTCGAAGGACGCCGGAGTCGCGCCGCCGGTGATGTCGTTCGACACCTCGTCAAGGGTATAGCCGACCGCCAGCTTGGCGGCGACTTTGGCGATGGGGAAGCCCGTCGCCTTCGAGGCAAGCGCCGACGAGCGCGACACGCGCGGATTCATCTCGATCACCACCATGCGCCCGTCCTCCGGGTTGATGGCGAACTGGACGTTTGAGCCGCCGGTCTCGACACCAATCTCGCGCAGGACGTTGATCGAGGCGTCGCGCATGATCTGGTATTCTTTGTCGGTCAGCGTCATCGCCGGAGCGACGGTGATGGAATCGCCGGTATGCACTCCCATCGGATCGACGTTCTCGATCGAGCAGACGATGATGCAATTGTCGTTGCGATCGCGAACGACCTCCATCTCGTATTCTTTCCAGCCGAGGACGCTTTCCTCGATCAGAACCTCGTTCGTCGGCGAGGCGTCGAGACCGCGTTCGACGATGTCGAGAAACTCATCCCGATTGTAGGCGATGCCGCCGCCGGTGCCGCCCAGCGTGAAGGAGGGGCGGATGATGGCGGGCAATCCAACCTCGGCAAGCGCAATCAGCCCCTCGCCCATGGCGTGTTCCTGATAGCGCTTACGGCGCTCGTTCTCGCCGGCGCTCCATTTCATCTCAAAGCTGGCGATACGGCGCTTCTTGTCGCCAGGATGCAGATCAAGCGCCTCAATCTCCGCCAGGCCTTTCAGATAAACTTCACGGTCGACTTTCTTGAGTTGCGAGGCATTGGCGAGGCGCGAGCGCGGAGTGGCAAGGCCGATCCGGGTCATCGCCTCGCGGAACAGGTGCCTGTCCTCGGCCTTGTCGATGGCTTCGGCGTCGGCGCCAATCATCTCGACGCCGAATTTATCGAGGATACCCGCCTTCTTCAGCGACAGGGCGCAATTGAGCGCCGTCTGCCCGCCCATGGTCGGCAGCAGCGCGTCCGGGCGTTCCTTTTCGATGATCCTGGCGACAACTTCCGGGGTGATCGGCTCGACATAGGTCGCGTCGGCGAGATCCGGATCGGTCATGATTGTCGCCGGATTGGAATTGACGAGGACGATCCGGTAGCCCTCGGCCTTCAGCGTCTTGCACGCCTGAGTGCCGGAATAATCGAACTCGCAGGCCTGTCCGATAATAATCGGACCTGCGCCGATAATGAGAATGGACGAGATGTCGGTCCGTTTCGGCATTGTTCCACCCGCGCGGTCTCCGCCCGCCCGGTCTGCCGCCACTCAAGAAGCGGGCGGCTCTCGGCCAAGCGTGGTTTTTCTTTACAGGAATGTATCGTGTCGAGGCGTCTTACACGCGGCGGCAAGGCTTGGGAAGAGGTTTTGCCACGCCGTCGCAGCAACAAATCAGGCCCGCGGCTCGGCCATCATGTTCACGAAGCGTCGGAACAGATAATGGCTGTCGCGCGGACCGGGTGAGGCTTCGGGATGATATTGCACCGAAAAGGCCGGGCGGTCGGTGAGCGCGATACCACAATTGGAACCGTCGAACAGCGAGACATGCGTCTCGACAGCGTTCTTCGGCAGGCTTTCCGGATCGAGAGCAAAGCCGTGGTTCATTGAGGTGATCTCGACCTTGCCGGTTTCCTTGTCCTTGACCGGATGATTGGCGCCATGATGGCCCTGGCGCATCTTCACCGTACGCCCGCCTGCCGCCAGCCCGAGAATTTGATGGCCGAGGCAGATGCCAAAAATCGGAATGTTTTTTTCCATGAGGGCGCGAATGGTTGGCACCGCATACTCGCCCGTGGCCGCCGGATCACCGGGACCGTTCGACAGAAAAACGCCATCGGGCTTGAGTGCGAGAATTGCTTCCGCCGATGTGGTGGGCGGAACCACCGTCACCCGACACCCGGCATCGGCGAGCAGGCAAAGGATGTTGCGCTTGACGCCAAAGTCCATGGCAACGACATGATGTCTGGCCGCCTTTTGCTTGCCGTACCCTTCGCCGAATTGCCATGTCGTACTGTCCCAACCGGTTTTTTCGGTCTGCGCCACCCCTGGCACCAGATCCAGCCCGGCCATGGAGGGCAGCCCGGCAGCTTTCTTCTTTATCGCCTCGATGTCGAACGCGCCGTTGGTGTCATGAACGATGACGGCATTGGCCATGCCGTTGTCGCGGATATGGGCGGTCAACGCCCTGGTATCAATGCCGGTGATGCCGACGATGCCCTGCTCCTTGAGCCAGATGTCGAAATGCTCGGTGGCACGCCAGTTCGACGGCGAGGAAACGGGCGAGGACAGCACTACGCCGCGCACTCCGGAAGCCGCCCTGTCATTGAGCCGCTCCGCATCTTCGTCATTTGCGCCGGTATTGCCGATGTGCGGAAACGTAAAGGTAACGATCTGCCCGGCATAGGAGGGGTCGGTCAGAACCTCCTGATAGCCGCACATCGCCGTATTGAAGCAGACTTCGCCGGTCGCCTCCCCGATCGCGCCGACACCCTCGCCTTCCAGCACCGTGCCATCGGCCAGAATAAGGCAGGCTGTCGGGCGCGGCTCCGTCCAGCCCTTGAAGCCGGAATCGATCGACGGAACGGGCGAGGGATTTGGATGGTCGGATTGCGGCATCGGCATGATCTCTTTTTGGGCGTTTAATACCGAACCCCCTATCGGTTCGGCAGGGAAAATGCGAATGAATTAGATAATCTTAAAGTGTTTTGCGGTTCAGTACGGAACACGTGACGGCTCCAGACACGGCGGAAACCCCGGTTCGCGCGGCACGGCCTCGTCACACCCGGCGATGTGACTTAATAAGCCGCCGTTCCAGCGTCAATGCGCATTTTATTAAAGAGAAGTTAAGGAGAGAGCTATGCGGCAACGGTTTACGGATGAGATGAAGGAAGCCATGAAGGGCGGCGACAAGCGCAAGCTCGCGACAATCCGACTGATTCAGGCCGCCTTGAAAGATAAGGACATCGAAGCACGTGGCAATGGCAAGGGGCCGATCGCCGACGAGGAAATTCTTGCCCTGTTGCAGAAGATGGTCAAACAACGTCAGGAATCGGCGACGATCTACGCCGAAGCCGGACGCGCGGAACTGGCGCAGCAGGAACGCGAGGAAATCGGCATCATTTCCGCCTTCCTGCCGAAGCAGATGGACGACGACGAGATCAAGGCCGTGATTCAGACGGCAATCAATGAGACCGGCGCGGCGGGCATCAAGGACATGGGCAAGGTAGTCGGCGCATTGAAAGCCAAGTATTCCGGCCAGATGGATTTCACCAAGGCAAGCGCTCTGGTGAAGGACTTACTGCCAAAAGGATAAGATGAAGTCAGGAGAACTGACGCACTTGCGTTCCGGGCATGTAGCCCGGAACGCATTTAGATGTATTATCTTGAAAATAAGATAATATGCTATTCCTAGAGCGTGCTGTTTTCTGATGGAATCTGGGTTCTTTTTTGGGAATTCTGATTCCATATCCGCAGTGATTTGGGAGGAGCGAATGACGCGTCCTTATTCTGCGGATTTACGAGCGCGGGTTTTGGCGCGCATGGATGCTGGAGAAACAATCCGGTCGCTGGCGGGCAGTTCGACATCAGCCCGTCCTGCATCCCGAAGTGGAAGAAACTGCAGGTAGAGACGGGCAGCATTACCCCTGGCAAGACCGGCGGAGGTAAGAAGCGCACACTTTCCAGCACTTCGGGCGAGTGGTTGCGCGAGCGCATTCGTTCTGGTCCGTTCTCTTTGCGCAAACTGGTGGCTGAATTGGCCGAGCACGGGATCAAGACGGATCGCCGTGCGGTCTGGACGTTCGTTCGCGCCGAGGGCTGAGTTATAAAAACGCTATACGCGACAGAGCAGAACCGCCCGAACGTGGCCCGAAACGCAAGCGCTGGAAACGGTATCAGCGTGGTCTCGATCCTGACCAGTTGGTCTTCATTGACGAAACCTGGATCAAGACCAACATGGCTCCCCTTCGGGATGGGGCCCAAAGGGCAGCGCCTTGTGGACTATGCCCCTCATGGCCACTGGAAGACGCTGGCCTTCATCGTCGCCTTACATCATGATCGTGTGGGCGCGCCGTGGGTCATCGACGGGCCGATCAATAGAGAATGGTTCGCGCTCTATGTCGAGCAGGTCCTCGCTCCGACCTTGAAAAAGGGCGATGTGGTGATCATCGACAACCTTGGCAGCCACAAGCCGTTGTCGCAAATGAAACGGGATGCCTTCGTCAGGCGCGACCGCGCGGGGAGGGAGATTCCGGCACGGGGGTAAGAGGGAGCTGTCCGGCTTCCCAGGCGGCAATGTTGTCGACGACGAGTTGAGACATCGCCCCCCGGGTTTCGACAGAGGCCGAACCGACATGCGGCAGTAGTACGACCTTGTCGATGTCGATCAGCGATTGCGGAACGTTTGGCTCATTCTCGAACACGTCCAGCCCAGCATTCTGGATCGTTCCATTTTTCAGCGCCTCGATCAGTGCCACCTGATCGACGACACTGCCGCGTGAAACATTGATTAGCACGCCGTTCTTGCCGAGGGCGGAGAGAACCTCGCCGTTGACGAGATGTTTCGTACCCGCGCCGCCCGGGGTAACGACGATTAGCAGGTCCACGGCCCCGGCCAGAGCAAGAGCCGACGAAAAGTATGGGTACGCAACATCCTCTCGTCGCGACCGGTTATGATAGGCAATGTCGATGCCGAAACCTTCAAGCCGTTTGGCGATGGCCAGGCCGATCCGACCCATGCCGAGGATACCCGCCTTGCGTTCACGCAGCGTGGCGCTGAGTGGAAATGGGCTGCGCAGCCAGCTTCCGGCGCGTACATAGCGGTCGGCCTGGGGAATCTGCCGCAATGTCGCCAGCGTCAGGGCGATGGTGAGGTCGGCGACTTCTTCGGTCAGGACTTCGGGCGTGTTGGTGACTACCACGCCGCGAGTGGCGGCATATTTTGCATCTATCTGATCATAGCCGACACCGAAATTGGCGATCAGTTCAAGGTTCGGGAACAGGTCAATGATGGCTTTGTCGACCATCGGTTGCCCTGTTCCGGATAGAAGGACGCGGGTGTTCCGCGCCTGCTCACGCAGAAAGTCGGCTCGCCCGGCATCTTCCGCCGGAAGAGTTCGAGTTGTGAAACCAAGACGGTGAAGCCCATCAACGACGGCGGCAGGAACGATGCCATGAATGACTGGTATGCTTTTAGACACGTAATCCCCCGGAGTGATGCGCTTCGTGCGATCAGGCAGAATAGCCGCGAGCCGGGATAATTCCTAGAGACGTTAATCCAGTGTTCACCAGTATCATTATGGAGTGAAGAGTAGATTTCATGGTGTCGGTAAAGATGGCTCGGGGCGAGAAGGAGAAAGTATCTTCCTTCAAGTCTCCGGTTTGAGAGCGATGTATGTTGTATCGGCATCCGGCAACGGATGCACTGCATTGGAAAGGCGGCTGGTTGCAAGCGGTTCCTCTCCGGCTGCGAAGGTTTCTGGTTCATCGGCCAGGGCAGCTTCGGTTTCGGACGAAATGGCCAAGCTTCCTGAGACTTTGTTCAGGTACTTTTTCAGGCGTCTTCTTTCCTTGGTATCCAGGCTGGACAGAATGTCGACTTCGATCTCCTCCAGAATATCCTTGATGATTTCTACCTTTTTTACCCCTTTTCGGGTGAGCTTTGCCCAAACGATGCGCCCATCTTCCTCTTCATCTTTCTGAACCTTGCGCACGACAAACCCGAGCAGCGCCAGCCGCGCCACGGTTTTCGTCACGGTCGGCGGGCGGACGCGAAGAATGCGTGATAACTCACCCATGGTTCTCGGGCCCGCAGACAATGCCTGCATTACAAGTTCCTGTCCGGCAAAAAGACCATGCTCTGCGAGTCTTTCTCCCATTCTGGTTCGGTATAATCGTGTGGTCTGTTGTAAGGCCCAACCGATGCTCTTTTCGCCAGGGTGCTTTAAAGGTTTTCCCATGAATTCTCCATCGGCGAGGTCACCAGGGCGGGATACTTCACACGGAAGTACGCCTTGCTCTGGTTTCCTTTGTTCTCTGCATTTTGTTCCGTTGCACTGGTCTTCCACTTGAACGTAAAATGCTTTAAGAAAAGCATCGAGTGCAGAGGCAGAATCCTGAAACTAAAGAATGAGAAACCTAAAGTATTCTGTCAATATCTGAATAGTCGACAACTGAAATATCAGATGCAACATAAGCGCAAAGCTACTGACATTACTGATTTTTTTTAGTTGCTCCTTTACTGATGAAAATAAAAAATACATTACAAAATAATTAATTTGATAAATCTGTTATGCTGATTTTTCCCATTGAAAATAAACTTAGTATGGTAGCTTAATTATATTTAGATTTCATTTTAGTAAAATTGTATAAAATTATATGCGATCAATAGTATAAATAAGTTTTTTATAGAAATTTATTTCACTAAAATTACTATAATTAAAAATATAATAAATACTTATGTATTTGTATAATACTAATTCTCTGAGTGCCCAACCCAAGAGTAGTTGAGTGATTTCAGTCCTTTGTGCTTCAGTTTGGTTTGCGAAGATCGAAAGGAAATCACGATGGCGTGGACCAAAATGGACACCTTTAAAAACCTCACATCCGCTTTTTCTGCATCAATGAAAGCAATATGTTAACACTGAGAAAACTTCAGAAAACAGAGTTTTTAGAGGTGTCCAGTTTCTGATAAAAGCTATCATGGTCTAGAGCGTTTTGCGTTCACACAGAATCGCAAAACGCTCTAAGTGCTTTGATTTAGCAATGTTCTTCGCGTTTAACCGGTATCCACTTAAACGCACATTGCTCTAAGCGGAGAATGTTTGTTCCAAGCTTACTTCAACCCCATGCGCGCCGCATCCTCAGTTAACTGGTCGCGGAACTTCGGATGGGCAATGGCGATGAGTTCCTTCACCCGCTGCTTGGCGCTCTTACCCCGCAGATGCGCGACGCCGAACTCGGTCACGACATAGCTGACATCGTTCTTGCTGGTGGTGACATGGGTTCCAGGCGTCATTGTCGGAACGATACGGGAGATCGAGTCGTCCTTCGCGGTCGACGGCAGCACGATAAACGACTTTCCACCATTGGAACGGTTAGCCGCGCGCACGAAATCCACCTGACCGCCGGTGCCGGAATACGGCACAGGGCCAAGGCTCTCGGAACCACACTGACCGAGGAAATCGACCTGCATCGTTGCATTGATGGAGATGAGATTGTCGTTCTGGCCAGCGAGATACGGATCGTTGGTGTAATCGACCGGGTGCATCTCGAGTTGCGGATTGCGATCCATGAAGGTGTAGAGCTTCTTGGAGCCGAGGGCAAAGGTGGCAACCATCTTGCCGTGAAGATAATTCTTCTTGCTGTTGTTGACGACCCCGGCCTCGACCATGCTCAGGATACCGTCGCCGATCATCTCGGTATGGATGCCGAGATCCTTCTTGCTGTTCAACTGCATGACGACCGCATCCGGGATGCCGCCATAACCGATCTGCAAGGTGGCACCGTTCGGGATCATGTCGGCAACATATTTGCCGATCATTTCCTGCACCGGACCGATCTTCGGGAGACCAACTTCAAGCAGGGGCGTCTCATCTTCGACGATGCCCGATACCTGCGAGATGTGGATCTGGTTATTGCCGAAAGCGTAGGGAACGTTCGGGTTGACTTCGAGCACGATCACCCGCGCCCGCTTCGTCGCCGCCAGGGTGTAATCGGTGCCGAGGCTCAGTGAGAAATAACCGTGCTTATCCATCGGCGAGGCAAGCGCGAACACGACCTCGGTCTGGAGCAGGCCGCGGCGGATGAGATCCGGCATCTCGGAGAAATACGACGGGATAAAATCGCCCCAGCCTTCCTTGATCGTCGGACGGGTCGGTCCACCGAGGAAGTACGCCAGTGGGCGGACATTGGCGGCGGTTTCCTGGTCGATGTAACCAAACTTGCGCAGCGGCAGAATCTGGGCCACCTGCACGTTCTTGAACCCGCGGCGACGCTCCGACAACGCCGTCAACAGCGTCGGCGGCTCGCCGACGCCGGTCGGGACGACAACCACATCGTTATTCTTGACCAGGCTCACGGCATCGTTCGCCGACATCTTCTTCGACTGATAGGTCTGCTGGTAGGTGATAGTCACTGTTTTCTCCTCCGTTATTCACTTGTCCGCTGCCGGGTGCGGTTTGCCCCCCGCTATCCGAGTGTTGGCGATTGCGTTTTGTAAGGGCCTGACGCGAATACGTCTTTGTCCTGGACGCGATCAAAAGCAAATCGCTCAGCATTTCCCGTTCTGAGCGAATCTGTAAAGCATTCTAACACCTTAAGATTGCTGGTCTTTTCAATATCATACCAAAGTCTGCATCCAAAACTCGCGGAACCGCCCTCTCCGCACTCATTTCTTGCAGATATCTTTCAATGCCTTCCATTCCCCTTCCGTCAGGAGCGGCCTGGATGTACCGTTCATCCTCCCCCTCATTGCCGACTGACTGGCAAGCCTCTCTTTCGTGTCAGGATGGGTGCTGATCCATTCAAGAAACGATCGACTCTCCTCGCCTTTGCCGATGCGCGACAATAACTGTGCCATGGTCGCTGGATCGCGTCCGAGAGCAAGCATCGTTTCGGCGGAAAAAGCATCGGCCTGTCGCTCCACATTCCGCGAGTAGGAGTTGTTGATCAGCATCTGTGTCAGAAACGTCATGCTCGATCCACCGGTCACATCCCCGAAAAACAGCCCAATGAGGAAAGATGTACCACCATTTTTCAAAGTCGCACGTAAAACGTCCCGATGATAGACATGGCCGTATTCATGAGCGATGACACCGGCAACCTCGTCGGAAGATTGGGCTTTTTCGAGTAACCCTTTGAAAAGATAAACTTTCCCGCCCGGAAGCGCGAAGGCGTTTTCCAGAGGATTGTCGAGAACCGCTATTTCCGGCTGGATGACGAAACTTTTCTGCCCAACCAACTGGCTGGAGAGCTTCTGTAAAGCTACCTCTCCCTCTCCTGCCCGACAAACATCGGATTTCGAAAACAGAAGCCGGACCTGCATATCGACGGATTCCCCAAATCTCTTTTCGAAATCAGCCGAGATGAAGGGAGTCAGTCTTTCTGCCATATTCGGAATAACGACAAACAGCAGAAGTGCAATCGACAATGTCGCGGCAAGCGACCAGCCGATGAGCTTTCCCGTTCTGCCGGAAGTCTCAGCCAGATCGTCCAGATATGGACAGCTCCGGCGAATTTCTGCCTGCCAATACGTATCCTTGACATCAAGACGCTGCAGATGAACATCCTCAATCGATAAACCGAGCAGCATGATATCTGCGGGTGAATCAAGCTGCCGGATTTTCTCCAGCGGCCAAGCCGCAAGCACTCCCCTGTCCTGCAAAATCAACAGATCAAGGCCGGAGAAGCACAGTGAGACGGCCTTGCGCTCGGAGCTCTGGCCGTCCATGAAAAATGCCGTGTTACTCATCAATGGCATGTCTCATAAGGTTCGGGCCGGATGCGAGCGATACCGCCGCATCCGGCCACGTCTTTCGATAAAAGCCGTTAGAAGGCAAGTTCCACGTTCAGTGCATCGGCAAGACCAGCCCCCAACTTGTCAGCGGCATAACCGCTTGCCTTTGCCCGATCAAGTTCCTCCAGATTGACCACTGTCAATGTTTTGACGATCTCGACCCAAAGTCCACGATGGAAAAAATATCGCGCCAATGCCGTCATTCCCAACAATATCGCAGCATAAACGAGGGCCATACAAACAATAAAAAAGACTTCCGTAAAGCCAACCTGTGTTCTGTCCATGATAGGCCGGTCAAGCCCACCGAATAACATCACCACTCCCATTAACAAGAGGAAAACAGCACCTATTAGAACGACAAAAAGGAGATTAGACCCGATATACTTAAGCCATAATCCGTAGATTTGCCCGGCCCGAAGATAGCTTACCAGAGAGAGTTGGCCGAAATGGACATGAGAGAGTTTCCATTGCAAAACCACGGCTTGAACATATGGAAAAAGGAATAAAATCGCTAAATATAATATGACAAGGATAACGTGAACAGGGCTGGTGCCCGAAGAGCCCCCTGAAAGCATGAAAGCCAGTACCATAGCCACGACAGGCACAGCATAGATCCAAGCCAGCCTCTTGAATAATTCGCTGCCTTTACCAGAAAAATTTCCTTGCAGGTCGCCGTATTGAGTATTCTGCATCAGATACCGCTCAAGAGCAGCCGTTGCCCACGGGATACAGATACCAAGCGATAAAGCGCTCAGGAGCATCCAACCGAGGGATCGCCAAGCGTATCCCCATCCAGCGGGTTGTACCCAGAACCGGATGCCACGAAAAACCGTTCGCGTCAGAAGATACCGCCGGGCAGCAAAAACGGCGTAATAACCAAGAACAATCAAACCAAACATCAAGACGAAGCTGAGGGCCGTGCCGATTGGCCCCGCCATCGATAAGAACGAAATGCCAAGAACGACAGGTAACAAAACCGCCATGGCGATCAGGAATCCGATCAAAAGCTCCTTGCCTGTTCCTGTATATTCCAGAGTTTCATCGCCAAGTCTCGTATTCGCCCATAAATGACGGCGAAGGTTGGTGAGCATCCAGAACCGATAGAATCCGAATGTAGGAATGAGCAATAGCATTCCTTTGACCAGAATTCTAAAATAAGCTTTCCCGGGCGCTGAGAACCATAATCCAGATGCCTGCACAGACCCGTTCGCGCTCCACGTCGCACTCATATCGTCCATTATCCCCCCCAGAATTATTCCACGCTGTCAAGCCACCTGATAGACTTCAATCACCCATAATACTTAAAATAGCATACAGCTTCTTTGCACCATCGTTCAACAGGTCAAACCGACGTGTCATATGCCAATTTGCACAAACAGAGCCATAAGTCTCAGTTACAATAAAAACAGGAGCCACAAAAACACCGGACCATTTCCCGGCCACCGGCAGGGAAATGGTCCTGACACCAGGCTTACCATCGTCGGCATAACCGACGATGGTTTGAGCCTTACTCAGCCGCGATGGCGCGACCGATCACCAGACGCTGGATGTCGTTTGCGCCTTCGTAGATCTGGGTGATGCGCACATCGCGATAGATGCGCTCAACCGGGAAATCGCTGACATAGCCATAACCACCATGGATCTGCACCGCATCGGAACAAACCTTTTCGGCAATTTCAGAAGCATACATCTTCGCCATCGACGCTTCCTTGAGGCAGGGCTTTCCGGCATCTTTCAAGGTAGCAGCGCGCCACACCATCAGGCGGGCAGCATCGACCAGGGTCGCCATGTCGGCAAGACGGAAATTCACCGCCTGATGCTCGATGATCGGCTTGCCGAACGTCTCGCGCACCTTGGCGTAGCTCACCGCCGCCTCATAAGCCGCGCGCGCCATGCCGACCGACTGCGAGGCGATGCCGATGCGGCCTGCCTCCAAATTCGACAGGGCGATTTTGTAGCCCTCGCCTTCCGCGCCAAGAATGGCGGAAGCCGGAACACGGCAATTCTCGAAACGGATTTCGGCGGTGTCCGAACAATGCTGGCCCATCTTCTCTTCGAGACGGGCGACGATATAGCCCGGCGTCGAGGTCGGAATCAGGAAGCAGGAAATACCTTTCTTACCGGCGTTCTTGTCGGTGACGGCAAACACGATCGCCACATCGGCATATTTGCCGGTGGTGATGAACTGTTTGGTGCCGTTGATAACCCAATGATCGCCGTCCTTCACCGCCGTGGTCTTTATGGCGGACGCATCGGAGCCGACATGCGGCTCGGTGAGACAGAAGCAGCCGAGCTTCTCGCCGCGCGCCAGCGGCTTCAACCAGGTTTCCTTCTGCTCATCGGTGCCATATTTGAACGGAATGCCGCAGGAGAGAGAATTCTGCACTGAAATGATGGTGGAGAGCCCGCCGTTACCGGCAGCGATTTCCTCAATCATCAGCACCAGCGACATGTAATCGAGGCCAGCGCCGCCCCATTCCTCAGGAATCGCCACGCCCATGGCGCCGAGTTCGCCAAGTTCCTTAAGGGCCTGCGCAGGAAACGTGTGGTTTTTGTCCCACTCAGGGGTGAAGGGAACGATCCGGTCCTGAACGAACGAGCGCATGGAATCGCGGATCATTTCCTGTTCGGGGGTCAGCAGCATGATATCCTCCAAAAATCCGCACTCAGCGGCGGCTATCGTCTCTCGTAACTGTTTATTTTTATGCGGGAGGCCGAACGCTGCCTGGCGGGCGGGCGCTCGGCCCTGTTTGTCGATGGAAAAACGGCTTTCCTGAGAGCATCTTGCTAAGTGACATCCGGTCAGTGGAACAAAATGCGGTAAATAAAGGAAACCAGAACAAGATGCGTTTCTGTGTAAAAGCATCTTGTTCTGGGGGGATGCCGTTAATAGATCAGTTCATTTCCACGGCGAGGGCCGTAGCTTCGCCACCGCCGATGCACAGGGAGGCGATGCCGCGCTTGCCGCCGGTCTTGCGCAACGCACCGAGGAGCGAAACGATAACCCGCGCTCCCGAAGCGCCGATCGGATGGCCAAGGGCGCACGCGCCGCCATGGATGTTCACCTTGGCAGGATCAAGCTTGAGATCGCGGATCGCTGCCATGGTAACGACCGCGAACGCCTCGTTGATCTCCCACAGATCGACATCGCCCACGCCCCAACCGAGCTTGCCGAGGAGTTTCTCCATCGCTCCGACCGGCGCGACCGGGAACAGGCGCGGCTCAAGGGCATTGGTGGCATGGCCGATGATCGTCGCCAGCGGCTTTGCGCCGAGCTTGACGGCAACGGAGCGACGCATCAGAACGAGGGCCGCCGCACCATCGGAGATCGAGCTGGAATTGGCGGGCGTCACCGTACCGTCCTTCTTGAAGGCGGGCTTCAGAGATGGGATCTTGTCGATATTGGCCTTCGGCGGCTGCTCGTCGTCCTTGATCACGACATCGCCCTTGCGGGTGCTGACCGTCACCGGCACCGTCTCCCACTGGAACGAGCCATCGGCTATGGCCTTCTGAGCACGGGTGGTGGAAGTAATGGCGTAAGCATCCTGCTGCTCACGGGTAAAGCCGTAACTGGCGGCAACTTCTTCAGCAAAAGTCCCCATCAGACGACCACGCGTTTCCGGCGAATACGAATCCTCAAGCCCGTCGAAGAACATATGGTCGAGCAACTGGCCATGGCCAAGGCGGTAACCGCCACGAGCCTTCGGTGCCATGTAGGGGGCGTTGGTCATGGATTCCATGCCGCCCGACACCATGACATCGTTGGCTCCGGCCATGATGAGATCATGGGCGAGCATCGTCGCCTTCATGCCGGAGCCGCACACCTTGTTGACGGTGGTGCAGCCAGCCGACAGCGGCAGCCCACCGTTGAGGGCAGCCTGACGGGCCGGAGCCTGGCCGACGCCCGCCGGCAGCACACAGCCCATGATGACTTCCTGCACCTTATCGGCACTGATGCCGGAGCGCTCGACAGCTGCCTTGATGGCTAGCCCGCCAAGCTGCGGGCCGGTGAGGGCGGAAAAATCGCCCTGAAAACCACCCATCGGCGTACGGGCGGCAGATACGATGACAACAGGATCATTAGACATCTGAATCTCCTAAAAATCGACCGTTTCGATAAAACTTGCCGGTGTCCGGACTTGCTTTGGTGTTCGAACTTACTTGACACCCATACGGATGGCGCCATCGAGACGGATCACTTCGCCGTTGAGGTAGCCATTGCCGATGATATGCTCGACCAGCGCGGCATATTCGGCAGGCTTGCCGAGGCGCGAGGGGAACGGAACCATCTTGCCGAGCGATTCCTGGACTTCGGCAGGCATGCCGAGCAGCATTGGCGTTTCCATGATGCCGGGAGCAACCGTCAGGACGCGGATGCCGGAACGTGCCAACTCACGAGCGATCGGCAGGGCCATTGCCACGACGCCACCTTTTGATGCGGAATAGGCCGCCTGCCCGAGTTGTCCCTCGAATGCCGCGACGGATGCCGTGCTGACGATGACACCGCGCTCGCCGCCGGCGTTCGGTTCGTTCTTCATCATCTGCTCCGCCGCAAGGCGGATCATGTTGAAGCTGCCGACGAGGTTGATATTGATGACGCGGGCAAAGCTCTCGAGCTTGTGCGGGCCTTCCTTGCCGACCACTTTCTCGGCGGGGGCAATACCGGCGCAGTTCACAAGGCCGACCAGGGTGCCCATACCGCTTGCAACAGCAAACGCCGCCTTGGCGCTATCCTCGCTGGTGACGTCGGTGAAGACGAATTTGGCGTTGACGCCAAGTTCGGCAGCCATTTTCTCGCCTGCATCCTTGCTGACATCCGCCAGCACCACCTTGCCACCACGTTCGACGATCATGCGCGCCGTCGCTGCTCCAAGACCGGAGGCTCCGCCGGTGACGACGAATACATTGTTGCGGATTTCCATACGTCCAGTCTCCTCTATGAACAATTCTCCGCGACAGCGGGTACAACGATACTGACTCGGCAAAATACGGAGAGTTTGGAACGATATGGCGTTTCTCAAAACCAGCCTTCAACGCCCTCGTTAAAGACCTCCCCCACGCATTTTGCGCATTGTTCTTGGTCATGGACAAGGCATAATCCATTCAGGATCTGCCCGCCTGACATTTTGCGAGCGCCCGACTTCTCGCGGAAACCGGTCCCCACCGGACACCTTGAGCGATGCGCATAATTGCTCAGTCTCTTCGCGATTACGGTTTGCGGAGTCAAGTATTTCCGGCGGCGACTTTGCTTAGGCACAATTCACCGGCGTTTTCGCAACAAAGTGCGGTTCCTGCCGTCATGGCCGGTTGAGCAAAAGAAAACCAGCGGCCACGTTCATGGCCGCTGGCAGCAGGATGATGATATCGTATCGTCTTAAGGGCCGGTCGCTTTCATGCGACAGTTCAAGCTCTTACGTGAAGATCACCCTCACATCCGCTCGACGATCACCGAAACGCCCTGACCACCACCGACACAAAGTGTCGCCAATCCTAAGGTTTTGTTTCTTGCTTCAAGAGCATGGAGCAGCGTCACCAGAATACGGGCACCGGACGCGCCGATTGGATGCCCAAGAGCAATCGCCCCACCATTGATGTTCGTTTTGTCAGGATTGAAGCCGAGTTCCTTGCCTACGGCAGCAAATTGCGCTGCAAACGCCTCGTTCGCTTCGATCAGGTCGATATCGCCGATGGACAGACCGGCTTTGACAAGAGCTTTTCTCGTCGAGGGAACCGGCCCCATGCCCATATAGGCCGGATCGACACCCTGGGTCGCATAGCTGCGGATACGGGCGAGCGGCTTCAGGCCAAGCGCGCGCGCTTTGGTTTCGCTCATGACGATCAACGCCGCCGCACCGTCGTTGATGCCGGAGGCATTGCCCGCCGTCACCGTCCCGTCGGGTTTGAAGGCCGGACGCAACTTGGCCATGCTCTCAGCGGATGCATCGGCCCGCGGATATTCATCCGTGTCGACTATCACATCACCTTTCTTGCCCTTGATGGTGACGGGAACAATCTCCTTCTTGAACACCCCATCCTTGATTGCGGCAACAGCACGCTGCTGTGAGCGCAGAGCCACCTCATCCTGCATCTCGCGGCTGATCCCGTAACGCTCGGCAACATTCTCCGCCGTAATGCCCATATGATACTTGTTGAACGCGCATGTCAGACCGTCATGGACCATAATATCGATGAGCTTGCCATCACCCATACGGTAGCCCCAGCGCGCCTTGTCAAGAAGATACGGAGCCAGGGACATGTTCTCCATCCCACCCGCCAATACGGTCTCGGCATCGCCAGCGGCGATCATCTGCGCCGCGAGCGCCACTGTCTTTAATCCGGAGCCGCAGACGATATTGATCGTCGTTGCGGGGGTCACCTCCGGTAATCCGGCACCAATAACGACCTGACGTGCGGGATTTTGGCCAAGGCCGGCTTGCAGGACATTGCCGAGCACCACCTCATCAATAATATCAGCGGCAATTCCAGCCTTCTCGATGGCCGCCTTGGCAGCGACAGAGCCTAGCTGCGAAGCCGGAACCGACGCGAGCGCGCCGTTGTAGCTGCCGATAGCCGTCCGCACGGCGCTAACAATAACACTCTTGCTCATAATTTTATTCTCCTTTGAACTTTGCAACACAACATTTTCACGATGATCTGTCGGCTAAAATCAGAGCGGGGACCGAAAACCGGTCCCCGCAGGAGAGCATCAAACCCCTTTCGGCGCCAGGATCCACAGAAGGAACAGTACCACAGGGAAGTGGAACAGCAGTTGTGTGAAACAGAAGCCGACAATATCCTTTGCCTTCAATCCCAGAACCCCCAGAAGCGGCAGCACCCAGAACGGATTGATCAGGTTCGGCAACGCCTCGGCAGCATTATAGACCTGCACTGCCCAGCCCATATGCGCATGCAACTCTTTGGCCGCCTGGAATACATAAGGTGCCTCGATGATCCATTTGCCACCGCCCGACGGCACGAAGAAGCCGAGAATCGCCGAATACGCGCCGATCACGACCGGGAATAGAGTTCCGTCTCCGAATTTGGACAAAGCAACGAACACGTTGGCGATATGATGAGAAATCGTCACGCCATCGCCCCCGGGAACAGCCGTCAACATCACGGCGATGGAGCCATAGAACGGAAACTGGATCAACACGCCCGTCGCATTCGGAACTGCCTTGGCCAAAGCGCGCAGGAAGCTGCGGATGTTGCCATGCAGAAGCAGGCCCAGCATCAGGAAGAGAAAGTTATAGTTATTGAGGCTGGAAACAACGGCCAGCGTGTCCTTCTTCTCGAACTCGAAATAGAGGAAAGCTACGGAGAGAATAACGATAAGCACCGGCAGGATAGGAGTGAACTCCAGCCATTCGCCGGGGCGCTCCGATTTCTCGGTGATGTTCGCTTCTGCCGAAACGTCGCACTTCATATCCTGTGCGGTGCGTACGGTCGCCCCCTTCGGAGCAGAGAAGTAAGCAATGACAATCGACATGACGATGATGATGCCACCCATAACGAACGATTGCCAAAGCAGGATCGTCTGGCTGAGCGGGATGACACCGCTGATGTCGGCGATGGCTTTCGGCAGGCTGGCGGGATTCGCCTGCAACATCGCAGCGGACGAACTGAACCCAAGCGCCCAGGTTGCCCCAAGCCCCAGATAGGCGGCGGCAGCTGCAGCCCGGTAGTCCATTTTCAGTTCCGTACGGCGCGCAAGTGCCCGCACTAGCAACCCGCCAAGCACTAGACTGAGAGCCCACTGGATGTAGGACGCACTCATGCTGACGAGAGCGACCCAGGCAATGGCTCCAGGGCCGGTTTTCGGGACGCTGGCAAGCCGATCGATCAGATAGGAGACCGGCTTCGAAGTGGCAACCACGTAGCCGGTAATGGCTACCATTGCCATTTGCATCGTGAAGGGTATCAATGTCCAGAAACCATCGCCAAATCCCTTTGCGATGGCTTGAGGCGAGGCCCCTGTCGCCAGATTAGCGATAGCGGTGATAATAACGCCGAGAATGACGAATACGAACGCATCCGGGAACCACTTCTCCGCCCAAGCGGTAAAGCTTTGTGACATTCGCGCAAGTATACCGCCTTCGTCCCGAACAGCTTCAAGTGTATTGGGTGTGACTGACATAATTAAACCTTTGGAATGCTGATTATTATTGAATGATGCGGACCGTTTGCCTATGTATACACTTACGCCTGAGCACCAAGATTCATGGTCTGGATCGGTTTGGCGATGTTGAATTTCGCTTCAGTCTTTTGCATCACGGTTTCGATATCCACTCCGGGAGCAAGCTCGGTCAGGGTCATGACGTCATCCCGGAACACGAACACAGCCAGTTCCGTGACGATCATCGACACGACTTTCATCGCCGTCAGCGGCAAAGTGCATTTGCGAAGGATTTTTGAGCCGCCATCCTTGGAGCAATGCTCCATGGCGACGATCACCTTTCTGGCGCCGCTCACGAGATCCATGGCACCGCCCATGCCGGGCACCATCTTACCGGGCACCATCCAGTTCGCCAGATCGCCGGTTTCGCTAACCTCAAGGCCGCCGAGTACGCAGGCATCCACATGACCACCACGGATCAGAGCGAACGAGAGAGAACTGTCGAAAGTCGCTCCGCCTGGGATCATGCCGCACGGCTGCCCGCCTGCATTGACGAGATGCTTGTCCGGAACCGTCACCGGACCAAGACCGAGGAAACCGTTCTCCGATTGCAGGGTGATACTCACCCCTTCTGGCAGGTAATTCGCAACCATGGTCGGCAGACCGATACCAAGATTGACGATGTCACCATCGTTCAGTTCCAGCGCCACCCGACGGGCAATCAATTCTTTTGCATTCATGACCGTCACCCTTTCACCACGCCATCGACCAAAGCGGCGGGCGTCATAATGCTGTCCGGATCCATCGCACCGATTTCAACGAGTTCATCCACTTGGGCAAACACAAGTTCGGCTGCTAAAGCCACGATCGGATTGAAGTTGCGGGTCGTGAGGCGGTAATGAAGGTTGCCGGCCTTGTCGCCGCAGGTTCCGTGCAGCAGCGCAATGTCCGCACGGATCGGCAATTCAAGCAGATATTCCCTGCCGTTGACCGTGACCTTCTGTTTTCCCTCTTCGACCACGGTTCCGAGGCCTGTCCGCGTCAAGACCCCGCCGAGTCCGGATCCGCCGGCACGAATTCGCTCGATAAGCGTTCCTTGAGGAACCAGTTCAACCTCAATATCCCCAGCCATCATCTGGCGACCGGTCTCCGGATTCAGACCGATATGCGAGGCAATCACCTTTCCTACGCGTCTGTTGACGATCAATGGCCCGACGCCCGTTTCCGGAAGAGACGTATCATTGCCGATCAACGTCAAATCCTTCACATCAGATGCAAGAAGCGCCTCAATTAGGAGCGGCGGCGTACCGGCCCCCATGAAGCCTCCGAACAATACGCTCATCCCATCACGGAAGTGACGGGAAATATTCTCTATGCTGGTAACTTTTGATTTCATCGACTTGCCCCCTGTTATGGTCTGCTGACAGTTAGCAACCCCAAGTCAAGCAAAAATCATGCCATGTTTCCATCGATTGCAGGATACGGCTTCATCCGTTCGCTCTTCCGCAGAGCTGATCCTGCTTTCAACATCGATCGTCAAAGTGTCGCGCAAGCCCAACCATACCAACACGGCGAAACGGGCAAGCCACGGAGCAATCCAGTTTTGTAACTGTGCAAAATTTTGCACTCAAAAGTGCAGATTTCTCCCGAGAGCAGGGAAACTTAATTTAGAACCAATCCCGACAAGCAAACAATTTTTCCATAAAAGAGCCTACAATCTTATCAAAAAGTAATCGTTCAAATAATTATTCAATATTATATTCCTGTAATTTATACATCAGCGAGCGGCGGCTGATGCCAAGACTTTTCGCGGCCTGCATGCGATTACCATGATGCGCTTGCAGCACCTTCTGGATCAGATCACGTTCATAATCCTTCAGTTTATCTTTCAAGCCACTTCCGGCAATTTCTTCGTCATCGTGGTCAGGTTCATCGGTAACGTCCGGAGCCGGGACCGAGAACCGAACGATCGATTCGGGAAGATCTTCTGGAAAGATCATCATCCCAAGACACATGATCACGGCCCGTTCCATGGCATTCGCCAGTTCACGCACGTTTCCCGGCCATGGGTAATTCTGCATGATTTCGAGCGTCTGATCGTCAAAGCCAATAATGTCCTTGTTGTTCTCAGAGCAAAACTTCTGCAGGAAATGCCCTGCCAGCAACGGGATATCTTCTGGCCGCTCCCGCAAAGGCAGTGTAGTCAGATGAATGACATTCAAACGATAGTATAGATCGCTCCTGAAGACGCTCTCCTTAATCAGCTTGTTCAGGTCGCGATTGGTCGCGGCAATCAAGCGGATATCCGTTCTGATCGTCTCATTGCCGCCGACGCGCTCGAACTCCCGTTCCTGGAGAACCCGCAGAAGCTTTACCTGCAGATTGCGTGACATCTCCCCGACCTCATCCAGGAACACCGTTCCCAGATTGGCGCGCTCAAACAATCCAGCCTTGCGCATCTGCGCCCCGGTAAAAGCCCCCTTCTCATGTCCGAACAGTTCACTCTCAAGCAATGTCTCCGTCAGCGCCCCGCAATTGATCTTGATGAACGGCCCTTTGGCCCTGGCAGAATTGTAATGTATTGCCTTGGCGATTAGTTCTTTTCCTGTACCGCTTTCCCCGGTAATCAACACCGAAGCCGAACTCTGGGCAATCTTCGCTGTATCCCGGCATAATTCCATCATGCGCGGGTTGGCGGTCAGAAAATGTCCCCATTTCAGGCTCTCTGACAATTCCTTTCGGAGAATCCTGATTTCCTGCTTCATGTCGCGCATTTGCAGGGCCCGCTCGATCAGCAGCTTCACCTCGCCAAGATCGAACGGTTTGATTACATAATCGAACGCTCCCTGTCGAAGCGCCTCTACCGCAGTTTCCATTGAAGCATAGGCCGTCATCAGAATGACCGTTGCATCCGCAGCAATGGATCTTATTTCTTTCAGACTCTCAATGCCGTTCAATCCCGGCATTCGGATATCCATCAACACGATATCCGGCCTCATCTTCCGAAATTGCTCGACCGCTTCCCTGCCGTCACTGACGGTTACAACCTGACAGCCTTCACGTGTCAGAACCGCCGCCAGCAGTTTCCTGACATTCTCTTCATCGTCTGCGACCAGAATGCGACTGAGAGAGTTCATGGCATGTCCTTCCGTTTCCTGCGAACAGGAAACTGCAGCGTCACGACGGTTCCCTTACCCTTGATGCTGTCGATGTCGACTGTCCCATCATGTTCGGCAACTATGCGCTGCACAACGGACAAACCAAGGCCCGTACCGGTCAGCTTCGTCGTAAAGAAAGGTGAGAACAGCTTCTTGATATTCTGCTCCTCAATACCGTTGCCATTATCGGAGATACGAAATTCAATCCTGTCGTTCCCCGCAGAGTCGATTGAAATATCGATAACCCCACGTCCTTCGATTGCCTGAACCGCATTGAGAAGCAAATTCAATAACACCTGTTTGATCGACTCGCTGTCGACCTCAATCTCTGATACCTCCCCGGCGATCTTCGAACGAAACTCGATCCGGCCAGAAACATCGCGCGTTTTGATGAGTTGCAACGCGTCCTTCACCAAATCGGCAACCTGCGTCATTTGGTAATGCTGGGGCGTCGGTCGTGCATAACTGAGCAATTGTTTGATTACCCGATTGATTGCATCTACCTCCTTGAGGATTATTCCGGTATATTCCTCCCTCTCCTGCGGCGTAGCCCCTTCCTTCAGATACTGTACAAACCCTCGGATCGCCGTCAGCGGATTACGAACCTCGTGCGCAACGCCAGCAATGAGTTCGCCAAGAGCCGCAAACTTTTCAACGTGCTCCACATGTCGCCGCATTTCCTTTTTTTCCGTCATGTCGCGTATAAAGGCAACAGCGCCGATATTTTCACCGTCACTCGTCCGGATCAGGCTGCTTGATGTCGATAAATGGCGGATTTCTCCCCGGACAGGGTACTCGATCTCAATTCCGACAAGAGGTTCCCGTGTTTTCAAGGTCGAAAGCAAGGGGCTATTGAAGTTCGGAATATCGGCTATGGCCTCACGATAAGGACGATTAAGCGTCGTCTTCGGATCGAGGTCGACGATCCGTTGGGCCGCCGGATTTAACGACGTGACGAACCCATCGTTGTCGACGGTAATCACACCGTCGCTAATGCTGTCGAGGATATTCTCGTTGAACCGGCGCGCTTCGCGCAATGCACGCGCCATATCATTCGCACTTTCGGCAATTTCTCCGACCTCACCCTTGAGCGGTGGCAGCATCGCCGTAAGGTCGTAACGTAGTTTCCGCAGCCCATCCGTGACGATATCAACATCGCGTGCAAAACCCCGCGACAATGCCAGAACCAGAGAGAGACTGATAGCCAGCCCCACCATTGTAATCCAGAAAATGCTCAAATCGAGCTTTCCGCTCAACATTACGTTGTTGTAGTAGGA
>JAVBRX010000019.1:0-20137 GCA_031547465.1 Microvirga sp.
TGCCCTGAAGCCCGACGTGACGGTGATCGCGCCGTGGCGCGAATGGGATCTCCTCTCCCGCACCAAGCTGATCGAATTCGCCGAACAGCACCAGATTCCAATTGCCAAGGACAAGCGTGGCGAAGCGCCGTTCTCGGTCGAGGCCAACCTGCGGCACTCCTCCTCCGAGGGCAAGGTACTGGAAGACCCGGCTTTGGACGTGCCGGATTACGTCTATTCCCGCACCCTCAGTCCCGAGGAAGCGCCCGACAAGCCAACGATCATCAGGATCGCGTTCGAGAAGGGCGATCCGGTCGCCATCGACGGCAAAAGGCTCAGCCCCGGCGCGCTGCTTGCCAAACTCAACGATTATGGCCGCGCCAACGGCATCGGTCGCCTCGATCTGGTCGAGAACCGCTTCGTCGGCATGAAGAGCCGCGGCATGTACGAAACCCCCGGCGGCACCATTCTGCTGCCCGCACATCGGGCGATCGAATCGATCACCCTGGATCGCGGCGCGGCACATCTCAAGGATGAGTTCATGCCGAAATACGCCGAACTGATCTATAACGGCTTCTGGTTCGCGCCTGAGCGCGAGATGCTGCAGGTAATGATCGACAAGAGCCAGGAATTCGTCACCGGCGAAGTGACGTTGAAACTCTACAAGGGCGGTGTGCATGTCATCGGTCGTTCCAGCCCCTACACCCTTTACGATCAGGAACTGGTGACCTTCGAGGAAGGCAAGGTCGCCTACGATCACCGCGACGCCGCCGGTTTCATTAAGCTCAACGCCCTGCGCCTGCGCACACTGGCGCAGCGCCGGAAGCGGATGAAGATATGAAGATATAAGGAGGGGTAAGCAAGCGGGCGTGACGTATGGGTCATGCCCAATCATCGCCTGTGGAAAGTGCCATGAGCAAGATCGAAGCCATCGCTTCAAAACTGCGTTTCGAGGAAGAGTACGGTTCGCCGGGCGATACGACGGCGAAACGGTTCTTGCGCTTGAGGCGCATGTATTCGCTCTCTACATGCAGGAGAAACTCCCCGAATTTGCGGCAATGCCCGAGGACGACAAGGCGGAATGGGCCGATTATTTCCC
The DNA here is from genome assembly GCA_031547465.1 of Microvirga sp. Lineage (GTDB taxonomy): Bacteria > Pseudomonadota > Alphaproteobacteria > Rhizobiales > Beijerinckiaceae > Hohaiivirga. Next base: position 1,079 of record JAVBRX010000019.1, read on the forward strand.
TGAAATCGCGACATCCGGCGAAATCTGGCAGTTGCTGAATAAAAAGCAGTCGCTCACTATCGTCAGCGATGCCGAGTTCACATTCCATGCGGATTGTTGTTGGGATGAACACCAATTGACTATTCATGTCCGGGATTAGCGGATTACCGAGAAGTGATTTTGCGTGATACTCCGCCCTCGGACATTCCGGGTTGAAGAAATCCGTGCCTGCCCGAAAATAAGCGTAGTATGTGCGTATGGACGGCATCTGTTGCAACTCGCGTGAACAAACGGAATTCTGGCAAGCAATGTCCTGGTCTCTCCCGTTAGGCTCGATCGGCGGCACGAAGGTGCGGCTGCACTTGACGTTCTTCCTTCTGCTCGCCTGGTTCGGCTGGATGGGCTGGGACGAGAGCGGCTGGGACGGTGCCTGGCTATATATCGGCTTTGTCAGTCTGACATTTGCCTGCGTTCTCGCACATGAGTTCGGGCATATCTTCGCCGCCCGTCATATCGGCATCCGCTCACCACTGGTGACGCTGTGGCCGTTCGGCGGCCTTGCGCGGCTGGAGCGATTACCGGAGAAACCATTGCACGAAATCGGCGTTGCACTGGCCGGACCACTGGTGAATGTCGTCATTGCCCTAGCACTGTACGGTTTTCTTAAAATCTACGATTATTTCGACATGCCCTACGAGAGCTGGGGCGTTATCGGCTATCTTATTGACGAAGTCGCCCTGGCTCTGATGTACGCCAATTGCATTCTGGCGGCTTTCAATCTTCTTCCCGCTTTTCCCATGGATGGCGGACGGGTGCTACGGGCTTTGCTCGCTATGCGCTTCGGTTTCGAAAAGGCGACACGGTTTGCATCGATCATCGGCCAGATTGCGGCCATCGGTATTTCCCTCGTCGGCTATTTCTATTTCCACTCGCCGATCATGGCCGGTGTCGGTCTGTTCGTGTTCCTCGCCGCCCGACAAGAGGCACGGATGGTCTCGTTACGCGAAAAGGCGCAGCAACGGCAGAATCCTTATACCTACACGATGCGGATCGATCTGAACTCGCCGCCGCGCGATGACGGCGCGTGAGACTTTTCATTTTCGGAAAGCTTCACCGGTTGACATTGAAGGAGCGCGGGCCTACCCGCCCGAAAACGCTCCATATTTGTGCGCTTCTTCCGGATGGACCATGACCGACCACCCTCTCCCCGTCACGCGGCTGCTCGCCAGCCTTGGCGAGATCGCCGGGCAATACGATGTGATTCTCTGCGACATCTGGGGGGTGCTGCATAACGGCGTCAGCCCCTATGCCAGCGCCGGCAACGCCCTGGCGGAGTTTCGCGGCAATGGCGGGACGGTGGTGCTGGTATCGAACGCACCACGCCCGGCAAGCGCGGTAGTGCCGCAACTGCAAGCCATCGGCGTGCGCGACGATGCCTATGACGCCATCGTCACCTCCGGCGATCTGTCGCGGCTATGTATCGAAGAGCGGAAAAATTTATCCGTCCTGCATATCGGCCCGCCGCGCGAAACGCCGCTGTTCAAAGGGCTGGACATAAAATTCGCGGACGCCGACAGCGCCGATTATGTCGTCTGCACCGGCTTTGCCGATGACGAAACGCAAACGGTCGAGGATTACCGGACAACTTTGCAACGGATGCGCGAACGCAACCTGTGGATGCTGTGCGCCAACCCCGATCTCGTCGTTGAGCGCGGCACCCGCATGATTCCCTGCGCCGGAGCGCTGGCGCTCGCCTATGAAGAAATGGGCGGCGAAGCGTATTATACCGGCAAGCCGCACCTGCCGATCTATGGCCATGCCATGGATGTCGCCGCGGAATTGCGCCGTTCTTCCGTTCCAAAGCATAAGGCTCTTGCCATCGGTGACGCCATCCGCACCGATGTTGCCGGAGCAACGGCTTACGGTGTAGCGAGCCTGATGATCGCGGGCGGTATTCATGCCGCTGAACTGGGTCAGCCCGGCGACGGCGAGGCCGCGCGGTGGCTTGCACAGCAGCCGGTGCGCCCTGATTATCTGATGCCCATGCTTGATTGGCGTTTGACATGATCTACGGTTCCAAAGATGCCTTTACTCCCACCAGCGGAGACCGGAGCCGCTCCGGTCCGTTCATGGTGTGCCGGGACGGCCAGCCTCTGCCGGAAAAGCTCCTCGGCGCAGCCATCGCCATCGGCAATTTCGACGGCCTGCATCGCGGTCATCGCGCCCTGATCGACGCGGCTTTACGCGAAGCCGGAGCGATCGGTTGTGCGGCGGCAGTGCTGACCTTCGAGCCGCATCCGCGCCAGTTGTTCCAGCCCGACAAGCCGTTCTTCCGGCTGACACCGGAGACCGTCAAACTCGCCATTCTCGACCATATCGGCCTCGACGGCGTGTTCCTGCGCCGGTTCGATCCGGCGTTCGCCGCCCAGACGGCGGAAACGTTCATGGACTGGCTCGGCGACAATCTGAAATCCTCGGCGCTTGTCATCGGTTACGATTTTCATTTCGGCAAGGAGCGGCTCGGCACGCCGGACGTGCTGGCGCGCTATTGTACTAAACGCGGCATCCGCATGATTGTCGTGCCACCGGTTGAATGGCAGGGCCAGGCGGTTTCCTCGTCGGCAATCCGTGAGGCGCTTGGTGCGGGCGACATCGCCAGGGCGAACGATCTTCTCGGCTATCGCTGGTTCGTGCGCTCCGAAGTGCAACATGGTGAGAAGCGCGGGCGCGAACTCGGGTTCCCGACCGCCAACCTGCGCATCGCCGACGATTGCCCGCTGCGCCACGGCGTCTATGCCGTGCGCGTGCGCCATGGCGGCGCGGTGTTCGACGGCGTGGCGAGCTATGGCCGCCGCCCGACTTTCGACAACGGCGCGGCCCTGCTTGAAGCCTTCCTGTTTGATTATGCTGGCGATCTTTACGGTGAGACGCTTGATGTCGAACTGGTGGCCTTCATCCGCGAGGAAAAACGCTTTTCTTCCATCGACGCTCTGGTGGAGGAGATGCACCGCGATTGTCGCACCGCGCGGTCGGCCCTGAAAGCGGACGCCGTGGCGTCGATGATCCGCTGAATGGGAAGCAGATCATCGAGAAAACTACCGAGGTCTGGGATCGGGGGCAAAAGCCGATGCTGCCGAGCCGAACAGAAAGCACTCACAACAAACAGGAGCGCTTTGGTAAAAGGGCGAAACAACCGGATCATGCTGGCACTTTCGGTCGCAATCACTGCCCCATCCCCCGTTTCTCCAGCGGCGTGACTTTTAACGCCGTGATGCGGTTGCGGCTCTTGCGCAGCACCTGGAAGCGGAAGCCTTGGAAATTGAACACCTGTCCGGTGTCGGGGATCGCCCGCGCCTCGTGAATCACCAGCCCGGCAATAGTGGTCGCCTCGTCGTCGGGCAGCGTCCAGCTCATCTTGCGGTTGAGATCGCGGATCGGCACCGAACCGTCGACATTGACGGAACCGTCCGGGCGCGGGCGCACGCCCTGCACCGGCGTATCGTGTTCGTCCTTGATGTCGCCGACGATCTCCTCAAGGATATCCTCCAAGGTGACGAGGCCCATCACCTCGCCGTATTCGTCCACCACCAGGGCGAAATGCACCTTGCGGGCCAGAAACGCTTTCAGTTGCGCACCCGTCGTCGTCGTGTCGGGGATGAACCAGGAATCAAGGGCGATTTCCTCTACCGATACCTTGTCCGGATCGCCACCGGCGCGGTCGAGGGCACGCAACAGATCCTTGGCATGCAACACGCCGATGATGTTTTCCTGCGAGCCGCGCCAGAGGGGAATGCGGGTAAACGGCGAGGCCAGCACCTCGCGCACGATATCGGCGGGCGACAGTTCGGCATTGATGGTGCGCATCCGCGTGCGATGCACCATCACGTCCGACACCAGCAGCTCGTTGAGATCGAGCAGGCCGCCGAGCATGTCGCGCTCGTCTTTCACCACGCCGCCCTCGCTGTGCAGGAGATCGACCTGGCCGCGAATCTCCTCGGTCGGCGTCAGCAGGTTTTCCCTGTCATCAAGCCGGATGCCGAACAGATACAGACAGCCGCGCACAATGCCGAGAATGGCGAGCGTCAGCGGCGTGACAAGGGCGACGAAACGGGACAGCGGCTTGGCGATGGCAAGCGACGTATGGTCGGGATCGTGAATCGCCAGGGTTTTCGGCAACACTTCGGCGAAGACGATTACCAGCACCGATACGGCGAGCGTTGCATAGGCGATGCCGATGGGCCCGAACAGGCTGAGCAGCACACCCGTGGTCAGCGCCGCCGCCGCCGTATTGACAATATTGTTGCCGATCAGGATCGCGCAGAGAAGCCTCTCGCGCTTTCCCAGCAGGCGGTTGACGCGCTTCGCCCGCCGGTCGCCGTTTCCGGCAAGGGTGCGCATACGCACCCGCGACGATGCGGTGAGGGCTGTTTCAGAACCGGAAAAAAAGAACGAGGCGATGAGGCAGAAAATGACGCCGAGGAGCGAAAGCCAGAACGAAAGGGACATGACCGGATGGAGCCTGTTTGAACTGCACTCCGGAATTATAGAAGCGGGCAGCCTTGGAAGGAAAGAGCTTAAAGCCCGCTCGTCCGGTTTTCATCCTTTCAGGCGCAGGTCGCTTCCTCCTCAAGAAACACGCGCACCGATTCCGCCGGAATACCGTTGGCGATAAAGGAACGACCGATGCCACGCGCCAGAATGAAGGTAAGTTCACCGTTCTTCACCTTCTTGTCCTGCGCCATCGCCTCCAGCAGGCTGCCGCTATTGCCATAGCCGCCCGGCATATCCTGAAGCCTGGTCGGCAGGCCAGCGGCTTCGAGATGGCGGGCGACACGCTCCACATCCTGGCCCGCACACAGGCCGAGGCGGTGTGAGAAACGGAAGGCAAGTACCATGCCGATGGCGACACCCTCGCCATGCACCAGCCGTTGCGGATCGTAGCCCGCCGCCTTCTCCAGCGCATGGCCGAAGGTATGGCCGAGATTGAGGAGCGCCCGCTCGCCTTCTTCACGCTCGTCACGCCTGACGATCTCCGCTTTGGCGCGACAGCTTTGCGCCACAGCGATGTCACGCTCCGCGCCGCCGTTCATCAGGCCGCGCCAATGGCTTTCGCACCACTCAAAAAACGGCGCATCGTTGATCAGCCCGTATTTGACGATCTCGGCATAGCCTGCTCGCACCTGTCGCGGGTCGAGGGTATCAACCAGTGCCGTATCGGCAAGCACGAGGCTCGGCTGATGAAACGCGCCGATCAGGTTCTTGCCATGCGCCGAGTTGATACCGGTCTTGCCGCCGACGGAAGAATCGACCTGCGCCAGCAGGGAGGTCGGAACCTGCACAAACCGCATCCCACGCCGCACGATGGCGGCAACGAATCCGGCAAGATCGCCGACGACGCCGCCGCCGAGGGCGACGATCAGATCGTTACGCTCGATCTTCGCCCGCAATGCTGCATCGCAAACCCGTTGCAGGGTCTCGTAGCTTTTCGAAGTCTCGCCCGGAGGAACGGCGATAACGCCGCTCACCGTCAGCCCGGCGGCGGTAAGCGCCCGCTCGGTCGCTGCGCCGTGCAGGGCCAGCACCGTTTCATCGCTGACGATCATAGCTTTACGCGCCTTGAGCACGACGAGCCGGTCCGTCGCCTGCCCGAGGACGCCGCGCCCGATCAGGATGTCGTAGGAGCGCTCACCGAGCGCCACCGGAACGATTGTCGTCCCGCTCTGCGCGGCGGTGCTAAAATCTCCGGCATCGAACGTCATGGAGGGGTCTCCTGGTCAAGGTAGCGGTTGAGAGCGGCGATCATATCCAGAACCACCCGGTCATGTGGCGTATCGCGTGAAACGACGACGACATCAGCCAGCGCATAGACCGGATGGCGCACCTCCATCAGCTTGCACATCACCGCTTCCGGGTTCGGTACACGCAGCAATGGTCGCGTGTCGCGCTTGCGCACCCGCTTCATCAGCACGTCGAGATCGGCCTTGATCCAGAGGGAAATGCCTTTCTCGGCGATATTGGCTCGCGTCTCCTCACTCATGAACGCACCGCCTCCGGTCGCCAGAACGGATTGATGCTCAACAAGCAGACGGGCGATTACCCGCCGTTCGCCGGCCCGGAATGCTTCCTCGCCATGCAGGGCGAAAATATCCGCCGTCACCATGCCCGCCGCCGCCTCGATCTCCTGATCGGCATCGAGAAACGGTAGGCCGAGCGCGGCGGCCAACCGCTTGCCGGTGGTGCTTTTGCCAGCACCCATCAACCCGATAAGCACGATGGAGCGTCCGTTCAGGCGGCTCGTGACGGCACGCGCCATTACAGAGGGAACGGTAGAAACAGCACCGGAACCGGCTTCGGCATCGTCCGGGGCGGGCATTGACAGGGGCAAGACCCTGGAGGGTGAGGACGGATTGGATGGCGTCATGGCACGGTCCTAACATGCGCGGCCCATACTCGCCATATGGTTATTGGTGCGATGAGGCCAAGTCCTGCAAAACGGTTCGTAAAAAGGTCCCGTAAAACAGGCCTTATGAACCAAGCCTTACGAACCGGATCATCCGTCTGCGTCCGTCCGACATGATTTTTCAACGGAGAACCAGCCGTTTTCCCTTGCCGCGCCTTGCATTCCGCCGTCTTGCAGCATAAGTTTGAAAAAGCTGTCCGGACAGGCAGCTTTCGTTGTTGCGGACGATGTCCAGCGAGGTTGCAAGACATCAGGTGTCTACCCTTTTTCAGTTGTTCGCATTGCTGACAGTGTTCGGCCTCCTGGTTTTCGTCGGGATTTTCGCTCTGGCCATTTTTGTCGAACCGTCCACGCACAGCATAAGCGTGACAATCTCACCTGCCCGCATCGTTCTCAAATCGCCTGGTGTCGACCAAGGGCCGTCTCCGGCCTTGCTGGCACGATAATGACCCGATGGCGATGACCGGACACAGAACCGCCGAGCTTTTCCTCGATATGCTGGCCTCGGAACGTGGGGCTTCGGGCAATACGCTGGAAGCATACCGGCGCGATCTTGACGATTACCTGTCGTTTCTGGGAAAGGCGCCCCCCGAGAGCGTCGACCCAAAACGGGTGCGAGCGTATCTTGCCAGCCTCGACGAACGCGGGTTCAAGACCTCGACCGCCGCGAGACGGCTTTCCGCCGTGCGCCAGTTCCATAAATTCCTCTATGCCGAAGGCCACGCCGCCGCTGATCCGACGGCGGCCGTCGGCGCGCCGAAGCGTGGCCGGGTGCTGCCGAAGGTGCTGTCGGTTGCTGATGTCGACCGGCTGATCGGCGCGGCGGAAACCGCCGTCGCGACGGTGAGCGCGGACGAAGCCGCCACGCCCGCCCGCCGGATGCGGGCAGCGCGCAATTACTGCCTGCTGGAACTCCTTTATGCCACCGGTCTCCGGGTATCGGAACTGGTGGCGCTACCGCTGGCAGCGGCGCGTACGCGGGAGCGGTTTCTGGTAGTACGTGGCAAGGGCGCCAAGGAACGGCTGGTGCCGCTGACACAGGCTGCCAAGGATGCCGCCGCCGCCTATCTTGCCCTGCTGACGCAGATGGGCCGGGCCAAAGGCCCGTGGCTGTTTCCCGCCGACAGCGACAGTGGCCATCTCACCCGGCAGGCTTATGCGCGTGAGTTGAAAACCCTGGCGGCAAGCGTCGGCATCCGCGACGATCTCATCAGTCCGCATGTTCTGCGCCATGCCTTCGCCAGTCACCTGTTGCAGAACGGCGCCGACCTGCGCGTAGTGCAGGAATTGCTCGGTCACGCCGATATTTCGACGACGCAGATCTATACCCATGTTCTCGACGAGCGTCTGAAAAGCATGGTGCGCGATTTGCACCCCCTGGCGGGTGGAGGCTCGGACCACGGATGAGCGCCAGCCGGAATCATACCGTCTCATACCGGATCGCCATATGCCGGATAGTCAACGGAAAAAGGATCGACGATGGGCTTTGAATGGATGATGGACCCAACCGCCTGGGCGGGGCTTGCCATGCTGGTGGTGCTCGAAATCGTGCTCGGCATCGACAACCTGGTGTTCATCGCCATCCTCACCGACAAGCTGCCGAAGCATCAGCAGGAGCGGGCACGGTTCACCGGACTAACCTGCGCCCTGCTGATGCGCCTGTTCCTGCTGGCGATCATGTCGAAGATCGCCGCCTTGAAGGAGCCGTTCGTCACCCTTCTCGGACACGACTTTTCCGGGCGGGATCTGGTGCTGATCGTCGGCGGTGCGTTTCTGCTGTTCAAGGCAACAATGGAGTTGCACGAACGCCTGGAGGGCGTTTCGCACCTGAAGGACGGCCAGCAGGCGCATGCGGTATTCTGGCAGGTGATCGCCCAGGTCGTCGTCCTCGATGCGGTGTTCTCGCTCGATTCGGTCAGCACCGCCGTCGGCATGGTGAAGGATCTGATGGTGATGATGATCGCCGTCAGCGCCGCCATCATCATGATGATGCTGGCGAGCCGACCGCTGATGTTGTTCGTCGGTCGCCACCCGACGGTGGTGATCCTGTGCCTCGGCTTCCTGCTGATGATCGGTTTCAGCCTGATCATCGAAGGGTTCGGCGTACATGTGCCGAAAGGTTATCTTTATGCGGCCATCGGCTTCTCGGTCGGGGTCGAGGCGCTCAACCAAATCTCCCGGCATAATGCCGAGCGCCGCGAGCGTCTGGTCGGCATCCGGGAAAGCACGGCCCGCGCCGTGTTACGTCTGCTCGGCGGCGGACAGGCGGAAGAAACCTCCGTCGACGTTTCCGTGTCCCCTTCAGTAGCCGAAGACGATGTGTTCGCGCCGGAAGAACGGGAGATGATCCGCCAGGTGCTGAAACTGAGCGACCGGTCGGTGCGCGCCATCATGGTGCCACGTCCGCAGGTAATGTGGCTCGATCTCAATGACGACGCCACCATGATCCTCCATGAGATCGAGAAAAGCAGCCGTTCACGGTTTCCGGTCTGCCGGGGCGAGGTCGATGAGGTGGTCGGCGTTGTTCATGCCAAGGATCTGCTCGACCAACTGGCACGGGACGGCGCAATCGATCTGGCGTCGGCGATGCGGGAGCCGTTGTTCGTGACCGAGGGAACGACGGTCCTCAAGGTTATCGAACGCCTCAAAAGCTCCAACATGCACATGGCAATCGTGGTCGACGAGCATGGCAGCTTCGAGGGCCTCATCACGCCCGCCGATATTTTTGCCGCCATCGCCGGAGAATTGCCGGAGGAAAGCGAAAGTTTCGAACAGCCCGAAAGCATGGTGCGGGAGGATGGCACGATCCGGCTCGACGGCATGATGCCGGTCGATGAGGCGATGCGACTTCTCGGACTGAAGGAACCGCAGGAGGAGGGCGATTACGTTACCCTCGCCGGGTTCGTACTCCAGGAAATCGGCCATATCCCGGAAGTCGGCGAATCCTTCTCCTGGCACGGCTGGCAGTTCGAAATTGCCGCCCTCGACGGCAGGCGCATCGACAGGGTGATCGCCAGCCCGGATAAAAAATCGACGGAGTAACAGGCGTCACTCGCGCATCGGCGGGATGACAAACATATCCGGATCCGGGCGCTGCGAACGGTTGAGGGCCGAGAGGGTAATGGTCGTTTTGGTTCTCTGCGTATCCTCGATATCCCAGCGTTGCAGGGTGGTGACCTGCGGATCGAAATAGAGCGTAATGCGCGACGTGCCGCCGAGCGTCGAACGATCCTCAACGATGATAACGGCATTTCTCACCGTCAGCCCGGCGCTCAGCACCTTCAGGTCGCGTTCCAGCCGCACGTTATCGCGCAGCAGGAACTTCAACGGCGTCTGCGAGATCGAATAGAGATCCTGCGTCTTCATGCGGCTGTTGCTGATCGCCACCTTGTCGCCGTCAGCGACAATGTTGAGGGCGCTCGGCGGGTCGAAATCGAAGCGGATGCGCCCGGGACGCAGCAGATACAGTTGCCCTTGCTGGGTACGGCCATTGGAGCCGGTCTGGGTGAAGCGCCCGCTCAACCCCTTCAGGTCGTCAAAAAAGGCATTGGCTCGTTCGATGATTTCCGTCGATGTTTCCGGCAACGGCACGAAGCCCTGTTTCGGTTGGGGCGGCGGCGCGGCCTGCGCCTGCGTAACATTGGCCGGTATTTCCTGCACGCTTGCAGCCATTGCTTCTTCGCTGAACGGCTTGTCGACGCCGAGAAGCGGCAGGTCGTCTGGCCGCCGCGGCGGCAGGATGGCGGCGGTCAGCGGCAGCGAATCGATGGCCTGCTCCGACCCGGTAGCTGCCTGACCCTGTTCCTCCTGTTCGGACATCAGCACTTCGGACGCGGTTTCGCACGCCGTCAGAAGCATGAGGCATGCGGCGCAACCCAGAAAACGTGCCAAACGCATCAAATATCCTTTCGCAGGAAGACTGCCAATGCGGCCATGGTAGTCGAAAAAGTGAATCTTTTCAGCTAATTCTTTCGCTCGGGCAGCCCGGCGACCTTGCTTCTGTCGTCATGCCTCTTGCCCCCGCTCATGCGTGATAAGGGTTTTACCCCCGGCCAAGGCGAATTGAAGGCAGAATCGGGTTTTAGAGCATTTTGCGCTGAAATGGACTCCGGTTCAGCGGAACAGAATGCGGAAAACGAAGGAAACCGGAGCCAAGATGCGTTCGCACGGAAACGCATCTTGCTTCGGTGCGGTTTCCGGCATTGGGACATCGCCCGGCGAAGGAAATGCACGGATTTCCGTCAATCGTCGGCAAAATCGTCGTTCTGCATCGGGCTTTCAAGCAGGATCTCGCGTTTCCCGGCATGATTCGCCGGGCCGACGATGCCCTCCTGCTCCATCCGTTCCATCAGCGTGGCGGCGCGGTTATAACCTATCTGCAGGCGGCGCTGGATATACGAGGTCGAGGCTTTCTTGTCGCGCAGCACGAGGGCGACCGCCTGATCGTACAAATCGCCGCCGGGCGCTCCGAAAGCCCCTTGATCGAAGACCGGGCTATCCGCCTCTTCCTCTTCTTCGCCAGCGGTGACGGCATCGAGATAATTCGGATGTCCCTGCGTCTTCAGATGCGCAACCACCTTCTCGACTTCGGAATCGGAGCAGAACGGACCATGCACGCGGGTCAGGCGTCCGCCTGCCGCCATGTAGAGCATGTCACCCTGCCCGAGGAGCTGTTCTGCTCCCTGCTCGCCGAGAATCGTCCGGCTGTCGATCTTCGACGTGACCTGGAACGAGATTCGGGTCGGAAAGTTGGCCTTGATCGTGCCGGTGATGACATCGACCGATGGGCGCTGTGTCGCCAGAACCACATGGATGCCCGCCGCGCGCGCCATCTGCGCCAGCCGCTGGATCGTCCCCTCGATCTCCTTGCCAGCGACCAGCATCAGATCGGCCATCTCGTCGACGATGACGACGATATACGGCAACTGTTCGAGGTCCATCTCCTCTTCTTCGTAGATCGCTTCCCCTGTCTGTCTGTCGAATCCGGTCTGCACCGTGCGGGTGATGATCTCGTTGCGCTCCTTCGCCTCGGCGACCCTGGCATTGAAACCGTCTATGTTGCGCACACCCAGCTTCGACATCTTCTTGTAGCGGTCCTCCATCTCCCGCACTGCCCATTTGAGCGCCACCACAGCCTTTTTAGGATCGGTGACGACGGGGGTGAGGAGATGCGGGATACCCTCGTAAACCGACAGTTCGAGCATCTTCGGATCGACCATGATCAACCGGCACTGCTCCGGCGACAACCGGTAGACCAGCGACAGGATCATGGTGTTGATAGCAACCGATTTACCCGAGCCGGTGGTGCCGGCAATCAGAACGTGAGGCATCCGGGCGAGATCGACGATCACGGTCTCACCGCCGATCGTCTTGCCGAGGCACAAAGCGAGCTTGTGCTTCGTCGATTCGAATTCCTGGCTGGCGAGGAGTTCACGCAGAAAAACCGTGTCGCGCTTGGCATTCGGCAGTTCGATGCCGATGACGTTGCGGCCCTGCACCACGGCGACGCGGGCGGAAATGGCGCTCATCGAGCGGGCAATATCGTCGGCCAATGAGATCACCCGTGACGATTTCGTTCCCGGAGCCGGTTCGAGTTCGTACAGCGTCACCACCGGACCGGGGCGGACATTGATGATCTCGCCGCGCACACCGAAATCCTCCAGCGTGCCTTCGAGCAGGGTCGCATTCTGTTCGAGCGCATCGGAGGAAATCGATGCCAGATGCGACCCCTTCGGCTCGCTCAGCAGATCGAGCGGCGGAAACTGATATGCTTCCTGATCGAGGAATGACGGCTGCGCCTCGCGCAGAACGCGTTTACCAGGCTTCAGCGCCTGCGGTGCGGGTGCGACACGCGGCGCTTCCACAACAGGCATCGGCAGATTGGCCGTCTGGCGGCGCCCGGCACGGGTAAATTCCTGCAAGGGCGATTGCCAGGCGGCCTCCTCGGGCGAAGCGGCGGGCATGGCCTCCGGCATGTCCGGCTCGCCGGACATGCCAGCAGCAAGGAGATCGGTATTCAGGGGCGAATTTCCGAACAAGGGCGGATGCGAACCGTAACCGTGATGAACGCGGTTATTGGGATATTGCACAGGTGCGCGGGGCGCAGGGGGAGGGGCTGGAGCAAACGACGGTTCAACACGCCCGTCACGCCGCCCGGTTTCATAAACCTGTTGCGGCGTCCGGTCGTATTCCTCCATCCACGGCGCAGGGCCGTTTTCGTGCGCCATTGCTGCCCGATCAGGATTGCGGACCGCAGATGAGCGGCTTTGCGCTCGCCCCTGTCGCCAGTTGCGCAGCCGTGTACGTAAACTCATGAAGGCGTGCGCCGCTGCGCCGAGGGAAATGATGCCCCAACCCGGCTCCTGATCGGGCGCGTCATCAGCGTCTTCCCAATCCGGGCGCCTCGGCGGTGGCGGCGGAATGCGTGGTCTCGTGCCGTGCGAACGACGCAATCCTTCCAGCGGATCGTCATCGTCAGCATCGCCGTTCCCAGCATCGGCCATGCCGAAACCGCAGGCAGCGGACAAAGACAGAATGGCAATTATGGCGAAACCGAACCCGGTCAACGTCGCGCCGGAATCGCTGGTGACGCCGAGAATGGTTTTGACCGTGTTCAACAGCCCGTCACCGACAACGCCGCCAAGCCCGGTCGGCAACGGCCAGCGTGCGGTGGCGGGCAAGGCGCTGGCAAGCGCGGTGGCGCTGCCGACGCCGAGAATCCAGAAAACGATTCGCAACGGCGCATGACCGAGACGCCCCTTGCGCACCATGCGCCAACCCCAGAGCGCCAGCGGCAGCAGCAACGCCAGCGCACCAAGGCCGAACAGTTGCATCGCCAGATCGGAGACGATGGCTCCGGGCCAACCGAGCGCATTGTTAACCGGCGCATTGGTGGCATTATTCAGACTGGGATCGAGGACCGACCATGTTAGCAAGGCAGCTGTCGTCGTCGCCGTGAAGACGACGAGGAAGAATCCCGTAAGCTCCTTCGCACGGCTGGCGAAAAAGGCGCGCCAAGCATCAAGGAAGGTTTCAAGCGGTGAAGCGGTTCGTTTTATCGTGCGCATCGATCGAGCATGGGGCCTGTTCGCCAGGTTGGTCATATCCGGGCCGGGTCAGGTTAGACACCCGAGGTTAAGACCGGCTTAAAACGGATCGATTCATGCCCTGAATACCCGGAAGGGTGGATTCCGGTGTCGGGTCGATTTGCGGGACGATGCGCAACACGGCATAGCTACCGTTTTTACTACATGTCAGCGTAAACGCACTCCAAAACACCTTCGCCCATCGTGCCCCATCCTTGATGCGCCCCGAGGGGGGGGGCAGAGCTGGCTCTGCTCCGGTCTTCCTATCCTGCAATAGAAGAGCATTACTGTTTTCCTCGAACACGCATCGCTTCAGAAAAACGCAACTGGAAAACCGGCGTTTCCGGCGGATAAAACGGGCAACCCGCTTTCCCTTCAAGGTTCACAGCCTTTTTCTTGTCCGATCCATCAATCGGCAATTGACGCGCCGCCGGAACCGCCGTAAAGGAAACGCCGCTGCCGAAGCGTATCCGCCTTCCCATAGGCCAACGCTTCCCCTTATGCCCAGGTGGCGGAATTGGTAGACGCGCTGGTTTCAGGTACCAGTCTCGCGAGAGGTGGAGGTTCGAGTCCTCTCCTGGGCACCAACATGTATTGGCTGTACCAAAGGCGGTTTGAACTCAAAGCTTCATGCCGTCTGCGATGGTAAGGGGCGACCTATCATCACTTCTGACCGAAGCAACAGAAGTGACGTCGTCGGTGCTGCCCTGATCCTCAACAAGCTCTCCGTTGTCGCCGTCAGATCGGCGACCGGGGTTATGATGCCGACTGGTTCCCAAGGGATTGAAAGAGCGCGGGATTACCCCCTGCATTCCGCCTAAAAACCGGATCAAACCCGTCGAATATGATGCCAAGCTATACCGCAAGCGCCACAAAATCGAAGACTGGCAACGCATCGCCATGTCCTACGATCAATGCGTGCATACCTTCTTCTCCGCTATCTGCATCGCTGCTATCGTCGCTTGCTGAATCAATCAATGAGTCTTGAGCCTAGTTGTTGCAGCGGCAGATTCCGATTGCAAAACGCTTTATCCTAGTCGTTATGCTTGAGATCGGTTGGAAGTTACTGGAAAACAGTGCGTTTATCATCAAACGCCATCGCATGGCGGCGATTTTCCCCGGCGATTCCGGCAACAGTATCGTCAATCCAGGTAATGCCACCAGCAGATGATCATACCTTAACGTTGAAATATATCGGGCACCGGACAATTTCTGTCCGGTGCCCCGTGCATGATACGCTATGAGTTTTAATGTGAAGCCGCGCCGTTGCCGTTCTTCGTAAATCTGAAGCGTTCCTTTGCTTTTTCGCGCATGGTCTGGAAGGTCACGTACAAAGCCGGAATCATGAAAATGCCGATGCAGCTTGCGGCAAGCATTCCGGCGAAGACCGGGGTTGAGACGCTGCGGCGCGCTACTTCGGCTGCACCGTGCGCCCAGACCAGTGGGATCAAACCGACGATAAAGGCAATTGAGGTCATCATCACGGCACGGAACCTGAGCCGCGCCCCGAGCGCTGCCGCTTCGACGATGCTCTTGCCTTCCTCGCGCTGTTCCTTGGCGAATTCAACAATCAGGATGCCGTTCTTGGCGGCAAGCGCGATCAGCACGACGAGGCCGATCTGGGCGTAAAGATCAAGGGCAAGGCCAGCGATATAAATGCCACAGAACGCCCCGAGCACACCGACCGTGACCGACAGCAGCACCGGAATCGGAATTACCCAGCTTTCATAGAGCGCCACCAGGAAGAGATAGGCGAACACTAACGCCAGTGACAGGATGATGATTGTCTGGCCGCTGACCTTCTGCTCCTGATAGGAGGCTCCGGTCCACTCGAACGTATAGCCCTGCGGCAGCGTTTTTGCGGAAATCTCCGTCATCTTCGCCATTGCCTGGCCGGACGACACGCCTGGGGCCGGGTTTCCGCTAATGCTGATGCTGCGGTAATTGTTATAGCGCACGATCACCGGAGCACCTGTTACCGGACGCAACGAGGCCACGGCGCGCAAGGGCACCATTTCGTTGCGATTATTGCGCAAATGGATATTCCAGACCGAGGAAATATCGGAACGGTTATTCGCCTCGCCCTGGAGATTCACCTGCCAGGTACGCCCGAACAGGTTGAAATTATTGATAAAATATCCGCCAAGTGTTGATTGTAACGACACGAAGATATCGTTGACCGATACACCGAGCGCTTGCGCCTTATCGCGATCGATATCGAGATAATAAGACGGTGCGGCAGAACTGAAGGTGGAGAACACGCGCGTCAACCCGGATGAGGGATTGTTGGCGGCGGCAAGCAGGCCTCGCATAACCCCCGCCATCTCTTCCGGTGGCGCCCCCTGAAGGCTTTCGAGCTGGTATTCGAAACCGCCGCTCACAGAAATGCCGACGATCGGAGGAAGATTGAAGGGAAAGATATTTGCCGACGGGATCTGTTGTGCGGCTGCGTAGGTTTTACCGATCAATGTGCGAACATCGTCGCCTTTTTTTGTCCGTTCAGCAAACGGTTTCAGGCTTATAACCATGAAGGCGGAATTGCTGGCAGCGTAACCGTCGGAAATCGAATATCCGGCAATGGCGATCACATCCTTGACCTGGGGCATGCCGCCGACGATCGTCTCGACCTGCTTCACTACCTCTTTGGTGCGATTGATGGATGCGCCATCGGGCAACTGAACGTTGATGAAAAATGCGCCCTGGTCTTCTTCGGGCAGGAAGCCGCCTGGCGTTACCAGCGACACTCCCCAAGCGGCAAGGCCAAAACCAACGGTGACCGCGATTGACAGGAAAGCCATCCGTAATGTTTTGCGGACAATCCCGGCGTAACCGTCTCTTGCCCAGTCGATACCCTTGTGGATCTTCCACATGAAGTTTCCGCTCGGCTTCTCATGGCGCAGAAACACGGCGCACAGGGCTGGCGACAGGGTCAGGGCATTGATCGCCGAAATTACCATTGCCGCGCTGATCGTGACGGCGAATTGCCGGAACAGTACGCCGGAAATACCACCGATAAAGGCAATCGGCACGAACACCGACAACAGCACCAGAGTGATGGCAATGATCGGTCCGGTGATCTGCCGCATCGCTTTTTTGGTGGCTTCGATCGCCGAAATATCCGGCTCTTCCTCCATGACACGCTCGACATTCTCGACCACGACAATGGCGTCGTCGACGACGATGCCGATGGCAAGCACCATGGCGAGCAGAGACACAGTATTGGCGGAATACCCGAACGCCAGCAGGATAATAAACGTGCCGATCAAACTGACGGGTACGGCGATCGACGGAATGATGGTCGCCCGCAGGTTGCCGAGAAAGAGAAACACGACAATAGCGACGAGAATGAAGGCCTCGAAGATCGTCTTGAACACTTCGATAATGGTGTCGTTGACGAAGGTCGTCGAATCGAACACCGCCCGGATATGCATGCCCTCGGGTAGGCGCGACCTTACTTTGTCCAGCGTTTCGTTGACAGCATCGGAAGCCCTCAATGCGTTGGCACCGGGGGCGAGATAGATGGCGATGGCAACGGCATCCTGACCGTTGAGGCGGCTGTCGACATCCTCGTTCTGCGCCCCGAGTTCGACGCGGGCGACATCACGGATGCGCAGCACCGATCCGTCCTGATTAGCACGGATAATGATATTGCCGAATTCCTCCGGCGTCGTCAGGCGACCCTTGGTTTGCAGGTTGAACTGAATCTGCTGTTCGTCCGAGCTTGGCTGTGCGCCGATCCGACCAACAGAAGCCTGGATGTTCTGCGTCTTGATGGCAAGAACTATATCCGCAGGAGAGAGCTTGAGGCTCGTCAGCCGTGCGGTATCGAACCAGACGCGCATGGAATAATTGCGCAGGCTGAACAATTGTGCCGAACCGACACCGGACGTGCGGGACAATTCATCGATGACGTTGATGACGCCGTAATTCGTTAGCGTCAACGGGTCGAACTTGCCGGGGTCTGCATGCAGGAACACGAATTGCAGGATAGAGGACGACGCCTTCTGTACCTGAATCCCTTGCGCCTGGATTTCCGGTGGCATCTGCGACAGCGCCGCCTGCACCCGGTTGTTGACGTTGATGGTGTTCAGATCCGGGTTCGAACCGAGATCGAAGCTGACATTCAGACGATAAGTACCGTCGTCACCGCTCGAACTCTTCATGTAGATCATCTTGTCGACGCCAAGGATTTTAGCTTCGAGCGGTTGGGCGACCGCCTGCTCGACAACGGCAGCGGACGCGCCAGGATAACGGGCGGTAACGGTCACCTGCGGGGGTACGATATCCGGCAATTGCGCAACCGGGATATTCCACAAGGACAATGCGCCAGCGAGCGTCATCACGATGGCAATGACGATGGATAGTCTTGGACGTTCGATGAAAATGGATGAAAACACAGTGGTCAGTTCCGGTTGGCGGGCGTGGCGGCAGGTTGCGGGTTCACCTCAATACCGGGGCGGGAGATACGCTGTAGGCCATCGATCACTACGTTTTCACCTTCCTTCAGCCCGGAAACGACCATAGCGGTCATCGGCGTCGACTGACCAAGGGAGATGCGGCGCTGCTCGACCTTCTTGTCGTTGTCGACCACATAGACGAAATCACCCTTCTGGTCGGTGAGCACGGCGCTGCGCGGCATGCTGATCGCCTTTGTCGGTTCGCCGGATTCGATGATGACGGTAACGAACTCACCATGTACGAGTTCACGGAAGTTTCCGGTTTCACCCGTCGATTCCGGCACTGGTGGATTGGCGATGACGCCGCGCAGCAGAATGGTATCGGTATCCTGCGAAACGGCATTGTCCATGAAGTCGAGTTTGCCGGTCTGCTTGAAAATCTGCCCATTCGGCAGGCGCAGACGGATCTGTGTCGGGAACAACTTGCCCTGGCGGGCACTCTTGTCGTGCAGTTCCTGAAGGGCGCGGGCGGAGATCGGGAATACGACATACATCGGATCCTGACTGACGACCGTCGTCAGCAGGCCATTACCCATACCCGCTGCTGGGCCGACGACGTTGCCGGGGGTAATAAGGGAACGACCGATGCGTCCGTTGATGGGCGAACGGATTTCCGTATAGGCCAGGCTGATTTCCGATGCCTGCAATTGCGCCTTCGCCAGTTGTAGTTGCGCCATGGCGCTTAATTGTTCGGCACGGGCATTATCGGCGACACTCTGTGATCCCGCTGATTTCTCCAGCAGTTGCAGGGCGCGCTGCAGTGCCAGGTCGGCATTCTCCAGTCGGGCCTGGGCTTGGGCGACCGTAGCCCGCTTGGCATCGACATCCGCCTGGAACGGGGCCTGTTCGAGGCGGTAAAGCAACTGGTCCTTTTTGACTTCCGCGCCGTCTTTGAACAATTGTTCGTTGAGAAAGGCGGTGACGCGGGCGATGATCACCACCCGGTCCTGCGCTTCAATCCGTCCGGTTAGTTCCGTGGTTTCGGAGAACGACCCCGCTGTTGCCGGGGCGACGATGACGACAGGCGGCGCGGACGGAGGTGTCTGCGCGACAGCCGGAGACGAGAAAGACGACATTG
>JAVBRX010000005.1:0-6711 GCA_031547465.1 Microvirga sp.
CGTCACACCATCCTGTGCATCCTGATCCAGAGACAGGGATTTCTCCATCCTGAGAAGAGAATATCCAGAAACCATCCCTTCTGGCAATGCGTCGAAACGCTCGCACCGCCCAGCGACAGGATGGAAAAACGAAGGGCGGGATGAACCCGGTCTCCCGCCCTGTCAGGATATGCGAACCGCGTCAGTCCTTGGCGCGCTCGACATAAGAGCCGTCGGCGGTCATAATGACAACCCGCGTTCCCGATGAAATATGCGGCGGAACCATCGTGCGCACGCCGTTGGATAAAACTGCGGGCTTGTAGGACGACGATGCCGTCTGGCCCTTCACGGTCGGTTCGGTATCGACGATTTCAAGGGTAACGCGCTGCGGCAATTCGATAGCGATAGCAACACCGTTATGAGTGCTGAGCATCACCGCCATCCCTTCCTGCAGGTAGACGGCCTGATCGCCGATGATGTCTTCCTGAACGACCATCTGATCGTAGGTTTCCGGGTTCATGAAGTGGAACCCCTCACCATCTTGATAGAGGAAGGTATGTTCGCGATCTTCAACGAACGCCCGCTCGACCTGCTCGGTGGTGCGGAAGCGTAGCGACACCTTCACGCCGTCGGAGATGCGGCGCATGTCGAGCTGCGTCACCGGCGTACCTTTGCCGGGATGGATGTTCTCGGCGACGATGATGACATACAGGCGATCTTCAATGTCGACGACATTGCCCTTGCGAAGCGAACTGGCGATGACTTTCACTGTGTAATCCTTGGCCTGCGCCCCCTTGCAAAGGGCAGGCGGCTAAAAGAACGGACAGGCGCATCATGGATCGCGCCTGTATCTTCCGGTCTTGCGGTTAATCCGAAATGCGCGGCGATGCTGTGACGGGACAGCCTCGAAGCCGCATCGACGTTTCCAGCCGCGTTACCTTATTCCGGAAGAAAATTCCAGTAGCAAAACACTGCATTGCCGGAACGGGTTCGCATTATCTGGCTCGCCCTAATTTTCATCAGCAGAGAACCACTTGGCCTTCGACCCTTGAGAATGCAGGCCGGTTGGCGTATGCCCGGTTGCCGGCTTTTCTTGGCCGCGCCCTGTTACGCATGTTCCTGGTAAGCCGATGATGACAGCCTCGCCCTGGTGGTCCCCCCGCATTCATACCGACCGGAGGCCGTTTCTCATTGGGCGCAACCGTATCCTGTCTCGGTTCCGGCGGTTCTTCGACGATGGGGAGTTCATCGAGGTTGATCCGTGCGCCTTGCAACGCTCGCCCGGCAACGAAGCGCATCTTCATGCTTTCACGACTGAAGCATTCCAGCCCGACGGGCAGCATGATGCCTTATATCTGCATACTTCGCCGGAATTTGCCTGCAAAAAGATCCTTGCCGCTGGCGAACGGCGCATCGTCTCGTTCGGTCACGTTTTCCGCAACCGCGAGCGAGGGCCGCTGCATCATCCCGAATTCACGATGATCGAATGGTACCGGGCCGGGGAAACTTATGAAGCGTTGATGCAGGATTGCGCCAGCCTTGCCGCGCTCGCCGTCGAGGTTGCAGGAACTCGAATGTTGACTTTTCGTGGACGCTCCGCCGACCCGCGTCTTCCGCCGGAGCGTTTGCCGATAGCTGACGCCTTTTCGCGTTATGCTGGGGTCGATCTGATGGCAACCCTCGATACGGACGGACAGCCGGATCGGGACGCCCTCAATGCCCTGGTCGTGGCGGCGGGCATCCGGACCGCCGACGATGACACCTGGTCGGACCTGTTCAGCCGGGTTCTGGTCGAGAAGATCGAACCGCGTCTCGGCGACGGGCGGCTGACGATCCTCGACCGCTATCCGACGCATGAAGCCGCCCTTGCCCGCCCCTGCGCCGATGATCCGCGCGTGGCGGAGCGCTTTGAGGTTTATGCCTGCGGCGTCGAACTCGCCAATGCTTTCGGCGAACTGACCGACGCCAGCGAACAGCATCGCCGCTTTGAGACCGAGATGGCGGAAAAGCTGCGTGTATACGGCGAATCCTACCCGATCGACGAAGATTTCATCGCCGCGCTCGGCACAATGCCCGAAGCGAGTGGCGCAGCGCTCGGTTTCGACAGGCTGGCGATGTTGGCCCTGGGCGCGTCACGGATCGAGCAGGTGCTATGGGCACCGGCACCGGCGGTCTCCCATGGCTAAGCGCAAGACGCTGGCCACCGCAGACCAGCTTGCGAAACGGAAACTGATCGCCAAGGAGGCCGTCGAGGAACTGGAACGGGTTGCGAGCCGCTACGCCATTGCCATCACGCCCGCAGCTTTGGACATGATCGGCGATGTGCCCACAGGCCCCATCGGTTGCCAGTTCATTCCCGACACCGCCGAACTGGTGACAACAGCCGAAGAGCGGGCAGACCCAATAGGCGACGAGCGTTTCAGCCCGCTGCCCGGCATAGTGCACCGCTATCCGGATCGAGTGTTACTCAAGGCAGTGCATGTCTGCCCGGTCTATTGCCGCTTCTGTTTCCGGCGCGAGATGGTCGGCCCGGATGGCCACGGCACCCTGTCGCCGGATGAGATCGAGGCGGCCCTTGCCTATATTGCTACAGACGAACGCATCTGGGAGGTCATCCTGACCGGCGGCGATCCGCTCATCCTGTCGCCGCGCCGTCTCGGTACGATTATGGATGGGCTGGCGGTGATCCCGCATGTCAAAGTGGTGCGCCTGCATAGCCGTGTGCCGGCCATGGAGCCTGAACGGATTGACAACGCTCTCATCACCACCCTGAAACGCTGCGGCAAGGCGATTTATGTCGCCTTGCACGCCAACCATGCCGACGAATTGACGCCTGCCACACGCGCCGCTTGCGCCCGGATGATCGACGCCGGAATTCCGATGCTGAGTCAGAGCGTTCTGCTCCGGGGCATCAACGATACGCCACAGGCGCTGGAATCGTTGATGCGCGCTTTCGTCGAAACCCGCATCAAGCCTTATTATCTGCACCACCCGGATCTCGCCCCTGGCACCGGCCATTTCAGGCTATCCATCTCCGAGGGCCAAAAGCTGGTGCGGAATATGCGCGGTCTGGTTTCAGGTCTCTGCCAGCCGACCTACATCCTCGATATTCCAGGAGGCCACGGCAAGACGCCGCTCACCCCGTGCGGCGTAGAGCCAAATACGAGCAATGGATCCTGGACAGTTACAGATTACAACGGAAAAGCGCATCGCTATCCACCGGATAAAGCATAATTTCGGTCTTCCATCGGAACAATTAAAATTCCGGATAAGTTTTCGATGCTGGATACGTGTGCTTATGAATATGCTATCTGGACGGATTGAATCGATTACTTGGGATTCCTTGCCAAGGTTAATCCCTTTGATGCGCATCTTGGCGCACTCATGAAAGGAACAGGTCCATGGGCGAAGTCGTCGTGAAATCCCCGATGCAGTATCTCGATCAGGCGATGGGTGGCCTCAGAAACCTCGGTCTGGTTCCCGACAAAAAAGATGAACCGGCACCAATCGTCGGGTTGCTCGAAAAGATCAGCGACATCGAGCCGGACAAGGTCGCCGTCATCTCCCGCACGCTCCAGCAGATGAGCCTGTTCAACGAGGTGGTGCGCGAGCAGATTTCGCAGATGTCCATCGGCGAACGTTATGAAGAGATCGCACACAATTTTGATTCGATCCGCGACGATGCCAAGCGCATGGTCGATCAGCTTGACGACGGTAAGTTGAGCGTGTTCGAGCGCGCCACCAATGTCTGGATGAAGATTTCCCGCGGCGATGTCGCCACGCGCTTTGACGAGATCAAGGAGACATATCTGACCGTTGCCAAAGATACCAAGGTAAATATCGAGCGCGAGCATGGCATTCTGGAAGCCTACCGCGATTTTCGTGGCGCGCTAAAGCAGGGCGAAGTGTCGAGTCTGGAGATTCTCAAGACAGCACAGGCCAAGCTGGATGATGCCAAAGCCGATCTGAAGAAATCGGCGGACACGCTGACCGCCTTCCCAACGGATGGGGATATCGCAGAGCGGGCTAAACTTGAACTGGTGCGCGACGAGTATCTGCGGCGCGTCCAGAACGAGGAAGGTCGTTATCAGATCGCCAAGGATCTCTCCGATAACATGACTATCAGCTACAACACCTCGGACGTGGTGATGGCGCGGTTGATGCAGACGACCAACGCCAAAGAGCGTGTTTACCAGCAGTCAATATCGTTCTTCTCCACCAATGAATCTGTTCTGACGGCGTTGAAGGCCTCCTTCACCGGCATGTTTGGCCTGCACGAAGCGACGCAGACCCTGAACGAGATGAAGGAAGGTGTTTCCAAATCCTTGGAAGTGCTGGCGGAAATCGGCGGCAAGGTCCAGGAAGAAGCGCTCAAAGCCGGTTACGGCCCGACCATCCGCGCCGATGCGGTAAAGAAGTTGGTCGACAGTGTCGTCACCTTCCAGACGCGTTCGTTCGAGATCATCGGCGAAATGCGCACTCTGGCGACCAAGAACAGCGAAGAGATCCGCACTGCCGTCGAAGATGGCAAGAAACGTATGGCTCGCCTGGCGGAGGAGGGCAAGGCCCTCACGATCAATGGCTGACACGGCCCCTCAACCAGGCAAAGCGCCTGAGCTGGACGATCTGATGCTGGCGATGGATGTCGTGGACACCCTTCGCCACCAAGAGGATCTGGCCCTGAACGAACTGGCGCAGGATGACCGCGATGACGTCCTGAAAGCGCGCCTGCGCCAGATTTACGAAAGCCAGGGCCTCACCGTCACCGACCGTATCCTCGACGATGGCATCAAGGCCCTCAAGGAGAGCCGCTTCACCTACCAGCCAACGGCTCCGGGATTTTCCCGCTCCATGGCGGGTCTGTGGGTCCGGCGCGGCACGGTCGGCATATCTGTCGCAGCCTTGCTTGCCCTGAGCGCCGGATGGATCGGCTGGTCCGGATGGGAAGCGGGCCGGGAACAGCGCCGGGTCGAGGCTGTGCGCGTCGAGATGACGGAAACCCTGCCACGCCAGCTCGATGCAGCAGCCAGGGCCACCCTTGCCGAAGCACGCACGGACGACGCCCGCAAACGCGCCGAACAATTGCAGGCTGACGGCAGCGCAGCGCTTGCCCGCTCCGACAAGGCGGCAGCGGCAGCAGCTATCTCCGGGCTGGAGAAGCTGCGTGGTGATCTTGTCCAGACCTATACGCTGCGGATCGTGAACCGTGCCAATGAACGCACCGGTGTGTTCCGCATCCCCAACATCAACACCGGCGCGCGCAATTATTACCTGATCGTCGAAGCCGTGACGCCGAGCGGCAACGTTCTGTCGCTACCGATCCGGAGTGAAGAGGACGGTAAGACGAAAACCGTCACCAAATGGGCAGTACGCGTTCCAAAAGAAACCTTTGACGCGGTGGCACGGGACAAGCAGGACGACGGCATCATCCAGAACAACGATCTCGGCATCAAACCGCGCGGTTCACTGGATATTGCCTACACGATGAAGGTTTCCGGCGGGGCCATCACCGAATGGTAAAACGAATGATCAGTGCAAGCGACACCCTGTCCTCCATCGAGGGGGCCGCCATGACCATCCGGCAGGATGAAAGCCGGTTGGCGTCGGCGATCGAAGCCGCTTCAGCCGAGGCTGCACAGTTACGCTCGGAACAGACTGAGCAATACAAAGCTCTGGCGCGCATCAGGCTCGATGAACTCAGCCAGCAGAGGATCTCCGGTGGCCTAGATGCCGCCGAGCGCCGGGCAATGGTCCTGATCGACGGGCAAAAAAACAAGCTGGCGGCGATCATCGACCGACACGGCGCATTGATGACGGATCTCAAATCCGCACAGGACAAGCGCATGCAATGCGTCAAAGCCCTGGAAACGGCGCAGGAAGCCATTGCGGCACAAGAAGACCAAACAGAAAAACGGCTCGCTGGCGATGCGGGCTGGAAGACGCAATTGGCCAAGGCAACGGAAGCGATGGCGAGAGCGAGAGCTGCTGACGAGAAAGCGACTCTTTCCGAGACCGATCGCGATGAAAAATCCAAACCGTATCTCGCCGACAAGCTGTTTGTTTACCTGTGGAACCGCAACTACGGCACAGTAGCCTACAAGGCTGGCACCATTGCCCGGATGGGCGACGGGTTCGTCGCCCGTGTCGTCAATTATGAACCGGCGCGGCAAAACTATTTCATGCTGACCGAGATTCCGAAGCGGTTGCGCGAACATGCCACTCGGGTGAAAGAAGATGCGGACGGGGAGCGCAACAGGCTCTCCACCCTCACCCGTAAGGCGTTGGAAGCGGACGGCATTGTCGAAATGGAAAAGGTGCACGCCAAGGCAGTGGCCACCCTTGACGACATGAACGCAAAGATTGCCGATCTTGAAGCCAGGATCACCGGCACGGAAAAGGACCGGGAGGATACACAGCAGAACGGTCTCGATCGGGCAGTGGACGACCTCGCCTCGTCGCTGGCGAACGAGGACATTCGCTCACTTTGGAAGAAGGCCCAGGCAACACCGACGCCGGAAGACGAACGCATCGTTGAACGATTGCAAAAACTCGATGACCGGTTGCAGCGCAACAACAAAGATGTGGAGCAAGCTCGCCAAACCCTGATCCAACTGGCGAAGAAACGCGCCGAACTGGAACGTTCGCAAATCGAGTTCCAACGCTCTGGGTACGATCGGGGCGGAGGCGGCTTCATGAACGAGAAACTGATCGGCGACATCATCGGCGGCATCA
>JAVBRX010000121.1:0-4642 GCA_031547465.1 Microvirga sp.
AGTCAATCACATTCCACTCCAGGCGGGAATCCCAAAACGCAAGAAAGCGAGGATAACACCCCCGCTTTCTTGCAAAAAATACAACAGTGAAAAACTACGAAACCCTTATATTAAAACGACTGTAGCCATTCTTCACAGGAGACTATAAATGTGAAATGATGCCTTGAGGGCATTTTCCGTGTGAGGTAGCTGCCCGACTGGGTATCTACAATCTGTAAATGGCTACGGCCTTGGGCTTCAAGCCCAAGGCCGCGTTTCGTTCAGGTCGGTCTCGAAAGCGTCGATCTTCGTGCCTTTTTCCATTGTCAGGCCGATGTCGTCGAGACCGTTGAGGAGGCAATGCTTGCGGAACGGGTCGATGTCGAAGGCGAGGCGACCGCCGTCCGGACCACGAATCTCCTGGTTCTCCAGGTCGATCGTCAGGGTGGCATTGGCGCCGCGATTGGCGTCGTCGAACAGCTTTTCGAGATTGTCCGGGCTGACCTTGATCGGCAGGATGCCGTTCTTGAAGCAGTTGTTATAGAAGATATCGGCGAAGCTGGTGGAAATGATGCAGCGGATACCGAAATCGAGCAAAGCCCACGGCGCATGTTCGCGCGATGAGCCGCAACCGAAATTGTCGCCTGTCACCAGGATCTTGGCCGAGCGGTAGGCGGGCTTGTTGAGGACGAAATCCGGGTTCTCCGAACCGTCCTCTCGCCAGCGTAGTTCGGCGAAGAGGCCCTTGCCAAGGCCGGTGCGCTTGATCGTCTTCAGATATTGCTTCGGGATGATCATATCGGTGTCGATGTTGATGATCCCGAGCGGGGCGGCGACGCCGGTGAGGGTGGTGAACTTGTCCATTATTTGATCTCTGAAACTCTAAAACCCTGCTGGAATTTTTGCGTCAATGGATGAAATCCGGCGGCCTGCCACCGGCAGTTAACTCGATCATCGCCATGTCATGGTCGGAGAGGCCGAAATGGTGGCCGATCTCGTGTACCAGCACATGGGTGATGATGTGGCCCAGCGTTTCTTCGTGTTCGGTCCAGTAATCGAGAATCGGGCGGCGATAGAGCCAGATCAGGTTGGGCATCTGTCCGGTATGGCGCTCACCGCCACCCTGCGCCAGGCCGATGCCTTGGAACAGGCCGAGGAGATCGAACGGCGTCTCGCAATCGAGTTCTTCGAGGATCTCGTCCTCCGGAAAATCCTCCACCTGGATGACGAGATCGCCGCACATGGCACGAAACTCGTCCGGCAGGGCGGCGAAGGATTGTTCGGCCAATTGTTCGAGGTCGTCCAGAGTCGGGGCCTGGGTATGGGACCAGTCGGCCATATCAGTCCGTCCCGTTCCATGTGCGGATGTCGACGAAATGTCCGGCGATGGCTGCCGCTGCGGCCATGGCGGGCGAAACGAGGTGGGTGCGGCCCTTGAAGCCTTGACGTCCCTCGAAATTGCGGTTCGAGGTCGAAGCGCAGCGTTGCAACGGGCCGAGGCGATCAGCGTTCATGCCGAGGCACATCGAGCAGCCCGGCTCGCGCCATTCGAACCCGGCATCCTTGAAGATCTTGTCCAGCCCCTCGGCCTCGGCCTGCGCCTTGACCAGACCGGAACCCGGAACGATCATGGCGGACAGGCGGGAATGGATCTTTCTGCCGTCGACGATACGGGCGGCTGCGCGCAGATCTTCAATGCGGCCATTGGTGCAGGAGCCGATGAAGATGCGGTCAAGGCCGATCTCGGTGATCTTCTGCCCCGGCTTCAATCCCATATATTCGAGCGCCCGCCATTTGGAAGCGCGTTTGGTTTCATCCGCGATGGCGTCCGGATTGGGGACGGCCCCGGCGACGGAAACGACATCTTCCGGGCTGGTGCCCCAGGTGACGATGGGCGGTAGGTTGGTGGCATCGAGGGAGATTTCCTTGTCGAAGAATGCACCATCGTCGGAGCAAAGCGTCTGCCAGTAACGGATTGCCGCATCCCAGGCCGCGCCCTGCGGCGCTTTCGGACGGCCTTTCAGATAGGCGAACACCTTGTCGTCCGGTGCGACCATGCCGGCGCGAGCCCCCCCCTCGATCGACATGTTGCAGATCGTCATGCGGCCTTCGACGCTGAGGTCGCGGATAGCCTGTCCGGCATATTCGATGACGTGGCCGGTGCCGCCCGCCGTACCGATCTCGCCGATGATGGCGAGAACGATGTCCTTGGCGGTGACGCCCTCGGGCAAACAATTGTTCACCGAGACGCGCATGTTCTTCGCCTTTGACTGGATCAACGTTTGCGTGGCAAGGACATGCTCGACCTCCGAAGTGCCGATGCCGTGCGCCAGAGCGCCGAACGCGCCATGGGTCGAAGTGTGGCTGTCGCCGCAGACGATGGTGGTCCCGGGCAGGGTGAAGCCCTGTTCCGGGCCGACGACATGGACGATACCCTGCCGCCGGTCGAGGGCGTCGTAATATTCGATGCCGAACTCGGTGACGTTCAAGCCGAGGGTTTCAATCTGGGTGGCAGATTCCGGATCGTCGATCCCGGCGCTGCGATCGGTGGTCGGCACATTGTGATCGACGACCGCGAGCGTCTTCTTCGGCTGCCTCACTTTGCGCCCGGCGACCCGCAAACCCTCGAAGGCTTGCGGGCTGGTGACCTCATGAACGAGATGCCGGTCGATATAGAGCAGGCACGTGCCGTCGGGCTGCGTGTCGACCACGTGATCGTCCCAAATCTTGTCATAAAGGGTGCGCGGCTTCGCCATCGTCCGGTTCCGTATCCAAATCAGGATCGCCCGCTTCAGGTAGATCCATAAAAACAACCATGTTCGCACGTTCATCAAGGTTGCCGACTGGCGGAACGTGCGTCCTCAGTATCTTCTTTAATGCGGTGGAAGTGCAAGGAAAAGGTGGTGAGCCTTTTTCTTTCGCCTTATCGGGCATGTGCCGGACGTAGTGCGTTCAGTGCCGGGGGAATGCAGGCCGCAATCCGGCGGGCAATGGCTTCTCGGTTGCGGAAATACAGGATGCCGAGGGCGATGATTGCCAGTCCGATCATCGACAGGGCAAAGGGGAACAGGAGGGAATCCTTGAAGACCCTGTCCGCAAGGTGCCCGAGATATCCCGCCACGCCGAGTGCACCGAACACGGCATAGGCGCGGCGCATCAGGAAAACCGACAGGAGGATCAGGATGATGTTCATGAGGCAATAGAGCGCCTTGGCGAACTCACTATCGCTGTTCGAGGATGTTACTGCGCCCCAGAATGTTAACAACCCGAACAGGTGCAGCCAGAAGGCGAAATCGCCATTGGTATGACGACGTAAATCTACAATCCATGCAAAGGCAAGCATGACGAGGCCGAAATAGAAGGAGACCGTCCTACGCATGGTCCAGTCGAAACCATCGCCGTAAAGCCAGACGGTGATGTCCATGGACAGATACCACAGGGCGAAGGCAGCGATGAAGACGATGAAAGGGAAGCGGTAGAAGTAGAGGGCGATAGCGGAAGTCGCGAGTGTCGCTAGTTCCATCGGCACCCAGCTGCTACGGATCCAGATGTGGAAATCGTGATAGCGCCCGGGATCTCCGCCAGTATAATCCCACAGGCCGAACATATCTTGAAGACCGTATACCGCCATCGGGGCCATAGATACTGCTGCGGTAATCAATAGGCCGCCCGGTATGCGCAGGTTTTGCCTGTGCCAGAGATAATGTCCGACGATTATGAAGACGATGGCATAAATGAGCGCTGTCAACACGAGCGCTTGCCCGCCCATCCGGTCGAAAGCCAAGGTTGTGAACAGGCTCATTGCGCCGATGACGATGATAGCGCCTGCATACCAGAGGAGATGGGACAGATCGAATTTCGGACCGGGGCGGTCTATGGCGCGGGCATCGAGAAACTGTTTGAGTGCCGAGCCTCGTTCATGATCAAGGATACCTGCGGCGATGGCTGCGTCGAGATCGTCTCTGGTGAAGGTCATGCGAGTGCGCCTTGTCCTCGATAATGAAAAACGCGGCCTTCAAGGCCGCGTCCTTAAATCATCAATCTGTCTTCCCGCTCATTATCATATGAGCCGGTTCATCATACAGACAGGTTTACTTGCCCGCCTTGGGAGCATCCTTGCCGGTGTTGATCCGGTCGGTGCGTTCGGCGATGCGGGCAGACTTGCCGCGACGGTCGCGCAGGTAATAGAGCTTGGCGCGGCGGACTTTGCCGCGGCGAACGACCTTGATGGAATCGATGTTCGGCGAATAGATCGGGAACACGCGTTCGACGCCTTCGCCATAAGAAATCTTGCGAACGGTGAAGCTCTCGTTCAGGCCGCCGCCGGAACGGGCGATGCACACGCCCTCATAAGCCTGCACACGGATGCGCTCGCCTTCCTTCACCTTGACGTTGACGATCACCGTGTCGCCGGGGCGAAAATCCGGAATGTCCTTGGCGAGTTTCGCAGCCTGTTCCTGTTCGAGAATCTGAATGATATCCACGATCGTTCTCCTGCCGTCGGCGTCCTCTTGCGGACGCGAGCGTTTCGGCGCGCTGTTTTGAGTTGATGAGTGCCTATATCGCAGCCGGTGTTGCCTGTCGATGGAAAATTCATGCATTGCCAATTTTTACGGCCTTGCGCTCGTGCTGTGATCAGGATAATTTGTTCATTGTTTGTTCT
>JAVBRX010000131.1:0-5591 GCA_031547465.1 Microvirga sp.
GATATCGACAGAACCGTTCGCGTTTTTCCGTAAATCTGACATCTGTGACGAACGGCTGGACCGGGAAATGTCGCGCAGAAAAGTGTGTGTTGTCCTGTCGTAGACGGTAAGCGACCAGAATTGCGTTACGGGAGGCTGGGCGGGAACGGTAAGGTGGTAGCTCTTGGTTCCGTTGAAGGAATGTTTGGTGCTGTCCCGAAACGTCAGCAGCCGGAACTGGTTTTTTATCGGTTGCTTGAGGCTGGTAAAACCGTAATAATAGGCGAGGCCACGGGCGTCGACTAAGTAACCGTTTGGTTTTTCAAAGAAATTACCTTGAGTTTCTATAATCTCCGATGAAACGGCGGCGACCCATTGCTTGCCGCTATAGTAGGGCAGCAAACTTTCCTCGTACCGAGTATCGAGCCATGCACGGGCATCAATCGCTCCCTGTAGGAGAAGAGCCTGAATTTTCTCGCTGGGTCTGAAGGGCTTATTCTTTTCGATCTCGAGCGATTTCAGAATGTCGATCATCGCCTTGTCACGGTTCAGCCAAGGCTCGGCCTGCACCATGCGGTCGAGGGACTGGAAAAAGCGGAGATCGTAAGGGATCGCCGCATCGAACGGTTTGCCGAGCATGTCGATAAACACGGTCTGTGGTGGGCTTGCCGCCCGCATCAACGGATAAAGCCGGGTTTTTTGGGAATAGGCTACGGCTCTGGCGATGTCGGCCTTGCCGGTGCTATTCGGGAGTGAGCGCAGCAATGCGTAATTCTGGTTGTAGCTGGATGGCAGGACGATATAGCCCCGCGGCACCGCTCCGACATAGCCGAGCGGCAGGATCAGGTATTTGCCGCCTCTGCCCTGGTCCGCGCCGGCAGGGCCGACATCCTCCAATGCCCCTTGCCAGCAATCCATGATCGTGCCGTTGAGGGAAACGTCAGCCATGGCTGGCGGAATTTCCAGCACCATCGGTCCGTTTTTTTTCGTGTCGATGAAAACGACGAGAGTAATGGTATCGACCTCGGCGCTCAGGGTCTGGTTCCGCCAGTCAGGCAATCCGGACCAGTAGGCGATCTGGTTGGCGTTGCCACCGGCATTGGTAAATGCCTGCCGCATGAGATCGTAATTGACAGCGGGCATCCCCCAGATCACGGCCTGTGTGGCCCGCTGCCGGATCATCCTGTCAGCGGGACTTTCCGTTGCGGTGCCCTGCCGCGTCTGGGCATGGCTGCTGCCGTTCATTGTGCCCAAGACGATAGCCAGAGAGATTCCGATAAACCTCAAGGCAGCGACCGTGCAGTTGCTCATGGCATTCCTCCAGATCGCGACAGGCTGGCAGTGCAGGGTAGCCTGCGGGCAAGCCCTGCGCATACCGGCATGACGGTCGGAGAAGGAAGAACGGGGATGAAAGCGGAAGCCGGTGGTATTTCTCAATTGTAGCGCCATGAGGCGGTGGCAAGGTGAGATACTGTCATTCCATGACGGATCGGGAGGGGCAGACTGGTGTTTCGGAAAACGGGAGGAATAGCTTAAAATAGCATCATACAAAATAATGTTGATTGAATGCTGCTCAAGCAGTATTTTTATAGAAAACTTGACAATAAAGCAAAATAAAATTATATTGCCATAGTATTTTCTGTATAAATTACAGAAAATACTATGGTAGAACTACGAAATATTCATATTTTTACAACTATACGCCCACGCACGGCACCTTTGATAATCGCCGTTCCGGCGTCGAATACCTTTTCCAGCGGAATCTCTGTGGTGAGGGTGGCGAGGCTGCCCCGATCAAGTTCCTTGGCAAGGCGGTTCCAAGCTTCCTGGCGTTTTGCTTTTGGAGCCATCACCGAGTCGACTCCGAGGAGCGCTACATTGCGCAGGATGAACGGAGCGACGGATGCGGGCAGATCCATGCCGCCTGCCAGCCCGCAGGCTGCAACCGCGCCGCCGTAGCTGATTTGCGAGAGAACATTGGCGAGCGTGGTGGAGCCAACGCTATCAATGCCAGCCGCCCAGCATTCCTTGGCGAGTGGTTTCGCCGGGCCGGAGAACTTTGAGCGGGGTAGGATTTCAGAAGCACCGAGGCTTTTCAGATAATCACTTTCCTCGGGGCGTCCGGTGACGGCGGTGACATTCCAGCCCGCTTTGGCGAGGAGCGAAATCGCCACCGAACCGACGCCGCCAGCCGCGCCGGTGACGATGACCGGTCCCGTATCCGGCTTCACCCCATGCTTTTCGAGCGCCATGACGCACAGCATTGCCGTATAACCGGCAGTGCCGATGGCCATCGCATCCCTGGCCGACAGGCCGTCGGGCAGGTGGATGAGCCAGTCGCCCTTGACACGGCTTTTTCCCGCGTAGGCCCCGAGATGGGTCTCGCCCGTACCCCAGCCGTTGAGCAATACCGCGTCGCCTGGCTTGAAATCCGGATTGGTGGAGCTTTCCACCGTTCCGGCGAAATCGATGCCAGGAATCATCGGAAACCGGCGCACCACCGGAGCCTTGCCGGTGAGGGCCAGACCGTCCTTGTAGTTCAATGAGGAATAGGCCACCCGCACGGTGACGTCGCCGTCCATCAGCCCGCATTCGTCGAAATCGCGCAAAGCGGCGGAGGTTCCCTGCTCGGTCTTGTCGATGACGATGGCCTTGAAGCTGCTCATGATGGCTGTTTCCTTCGATTCATAGGGATATGCCCAAGCTTATCGCAAAATCAGGCTCCGGTTTGAAGGCAGAGAAAGAGCATGGCAGGCTGCAAAGAAGTGCGGGCGTCATTCCGCCGCGGCGAGCGGCTGCGCCGGGCGCTCTCTGATCGGCAGGTTCAGCAGCGCCGAGATGATTCCGAGGGCGATCGACAATTGCCAGACCAGATCGTAACTGCCGGTACTTTTGACTGCGATGCCGCCGAGCCAAACGCCGAGGGAGCCACCGACCTGATGCGAGAAGAATGCAAAACCGTAAAGCATCGCCACATTACGAGTGCCAAACATCGTCATCACCAGCGATGATGTCGGCGGCACTGTGGAGAGCCACAATATCCCCATGGCCACACCGAACGCCATGCAACTGCCAAACGAGATCGGCGTCAGGATGAAGGTGAGGATGATGATGGAGCGTCCGAAGTAAATGCAGGCCAGCAGGAAGCGCCTTTGCACCCTGCTGCACAGCCAGCCGGAGGAGAGAGAGCCGACGGCGTTGGCAAGGCCGATGAGGGCGAGTGTCCAGCCCCCGGCCTCCGCCGACAGGCCCCGATCGATAATATAGGCGGGCAGGTGCGCAGTGATGAAGGCGACATGGAAGCCGCAGGTAAAAAACCCGAGCACCAGAAGAACATAGCTCTTGTAGCTCAGGGCTTCTTTGAAAACCTGGAGCGGGGAACGATGTGGTCCGGTCGGTCCGATCTTGGCGGTGGCGCCGGGTCGTGCCGTGTTGAGAATGGCGGCCAGGGGAACAACGAGCAGCGTGATCGAGCCGAAGGTAATGAGCGTCGAGTGCCAGCCGTAATTACTGATGAGCGCTGCGCCGCCAGGAGGGAACAGGAACTGCCCCATCGCGCCGGAGGCTGTTGCTGCGCCGATGGCCAGAGCGCGCCGTTCAGACTCCAGCAGTTTGCCGAAAGCGCCGATCACCAGATTGAACGATGCGCAAGCCAGCCCCGTGCCGATCAGCACCCCCGCGCCGAGATGGAATTGCCATGGCACGTTGGAGAAGGACCACAGCACCAACCCGGCGGCGATCAGGCAGGCCCCGGCCCACAAGACCCGTGTGACGCCATGACGATCCGCCAACATGCCGGCGATAGGCGAACCGATGCCCCAGATGAGGTTTTGCAGAGCGATGGCGAAGCCGAACGTTTCCGGCCCCCATCCGTAATCCGTCCGCATCGGAATCTGGAACATGCCGACGGCGGCGCGGGGGCCGAAGGTGATGAGGGCTATGAGGCAGCCGGCAAAAATGATCGTTTCGGCAGTATGTCGCGAAGGGACAGGGGCGTTGGGCATGAGGTCTGTCGGGTTAGAGCATTGCCTGCTTGGGGGCACCAGTTCGGCGCAGGAAAATGCAGTCGCAAAAAATCAGAACGTTTTCGATCCAAGGGATCGGAAACGTTCAAGCGTGGTATTTCAAGATGATAAGGCACAATTTGCACCCCGCCACATCATATATTTTTTTGATTGGGAGCAAATGCGCCTTTGGGCGGATCGGGCGATTGCCGGTGGAGAACGGGGCCCGGTTAGAACAATGTGCATTTAAGTGGGTAACGGCTGGACGCGAAAAACATTGCGCAGTCAAAGAAGTAGAGCGTTTTGCGATTCTATGTAAACGCAAAACGCCCCAATGGCCCGTCAGGTCTGGCCGGGTCGTAGCTTATAGAAGATATGCCGTCCGATGACATCCATCTTTTTGAGCCGCCGGGACCAGCCGGGCTTCACGTAATCGGCATGATAATGCGTCGCGCCGCCGACCTGTGAGAGATAGGTCTTACCGTTCAGCACTTCGCCGGCGATGCGCTGTGCTTGCGCCCAGGAGGTGGTATCCGTCGTCCGCAGCGATTTGCCCTCGCAGGCGAAGGTGAACTGGCAACCGAGATAACGGTTGGCGTTCTGGTAGACGACGCCGCAGATCGTTCGCGGATAAAGTCCGCTACGCACTCGGTTCAAAACGACCTGAGCGACGGCGGCCTGCCCGGAGGGCGATTCGCTGCGCGCCTCGAAATACACCGCTTCGGCGAGGCAGCGCTCTTCTCGCTGCATGTTGCGGGCATTGACAAGGGCGGTGTAATCCGGCTTTTCATCCGACAATGTCTGCCAAGCATCCTTCGGCATGGTGACGGGATGGCTCGCGACCTCGACGGGGATCAGATCGAACGGAGCCGGAGTTGCCGACGATAGGGTGGTTGCCGAGGAGACGGCGGGCGTCGTGCCGTCGCCGAAATTCAGGGATGTGCCGGTACCGGTCGATCCTTCATCGGTTGCGGCGGTCGTCGGCGAGGACAGTCCGGAGCCGGTCGTCGTCGAATCGCTGTCCGGCCATTCGCTGCCCTGCATTTCGGGCAGGTTCTGCATCTTGTCGGGCTGCCGTTCGAGAGGGCTGGTTGCGGGATCGTCGAGGTCCACCGAGAGTTGCACCGAGGGCAAGCTTGCCTGGATGGCCAGAGCCTGGCGGCTCAGACTGGGCTTAAAGGTGGAGGCATGATCGCTTTTGCCGCTGCGGTCGATTTGCGGGAACTCGGTCATCCCTGGTTTCATGTCGTCACGCGGGAGAGAGCCGGGGGCTGAAGCCATTCGCGTATCGGCTTCGTGCAGCCGCAGGCGCGAAACCATCGGCGCTCCGGGCAGGCTTTCGAGCGGCGGGATGATCGGCACACTGTCGATTGCGGAGCGAATGGGGGAAACGTGTGCCGAGGTCAGTCCGTCGCTCGGGGTACCGTTACGTGCTGAAGCCGTGGACGACACGACGAGCCCCGCCGACAGCGCCCAAGGGGCGACTGTGGCGAGAGCCCATCCCATTCTTGACCGACGTTTACGCAACCGCACGCAACAAACTCTTTGTCTCACTGGACAAGCGCAATGAACGCTGCGCCGGGTACGGTTATCGCAAAGTAACGTTGA
>JAVBRX010000125.1:0-20937 GCA_031547465.1 Microvirga sp.
GCCGTCGCAGGGCTGCGAGCGGTCACAGACGAGGCTATCCAGGCCGCCCCTGATGCTGCAACAATCGATATGATCCTGCTCGATGCAATGGCCAAGGCTGAAGATCTGTTGGCGGCCCTGGTAGGGGAGCACACGCAATGATGAACTGGCCGCGCATGGGCTGCCTGCATGACCGTAGCCGTGCTGGTCTGGACGGCTTTTTAAAAGGAGTGGGGGCCGCTTGCGCGGCACCGGGGGAATCGTGGGGAGACACCCGGCTGACGATGGAAACCCTTAACCGTCACCCCAAACCGGGATGACTGAATCGGGTTTAAAAACAGTGAAGGAAGAACGCTGTGGGCGCTGTCGCGCGCTCCTGTTCAAGGCGGAGGCCTGCGCCATCGCCGGGACAATCGAAATCAAGTGCCGCAGATGCGGCACGATCAGTTCCTTGAGGCCCCTGAGGTCTGAACCTGAGCGCCCGGAGCACTTGAGTGAAAGAGACCTCAATTGTGGCTCTATATTCCAACCGAAATGATGGGCCTTGCGCCGGATTATCCCTTTGCGCCGGATATGGTGGCCTCGACCTCGGCCTTGTCATCGCCGAACCCGGATATCGAACTGTGGGTTTTGTCGAGCGGCAAGCTCATGCCGCATCCGCTCTCGTGGCGCGGATGGAGGACAAGGCCCTTCATCCAGCGCCTATCTGGGACGATCTCACAACCTTCGACGGCCAACATTGGCGCGGCAAGGTGGATTGCATCCTTGCCGGATATCCCTGCCAGCCGTTCTCAGCCGCCGGCAAGCGCCAGGCTGAAGCCGATCCGCGCCACCTATGGCCCCATGTCCGACGCATCATCGCCGACACCAGCGCCGCATGGGTGCTCCTCGAAAATGTCGAAGGCCACCTCGACCGGGGCTTTCTGGACGTCGCCCGCGACCTATCAGGCATGGGCTTTGAAATCGAAGCGGGCCTGTTCTCTGCGCATGAAGTCGGCGCGGCGCACTGGCGACGCCGTCTATTCATGCTGGCCTACGCCGACGGCGTCTCACGCCAGCCGCTCGGAAGTGCAGATCACAGCGAAGAGAGCGATCTACCGTGTGCCGATCGGCGATCCGGGCAGTCAGATCTACACCGAGGAAGTCGCGAAGAACTGGACAGCCCTGTGGCTGTTTCTGAAGGCAACCGGATGGAAACCGGTGAATGCGCCGCCATACCCCTTTTCGCACCCGCTCCGCTTGAATTTCAGGTATGGAACACGGCACTCACCAAACGCCCTGATCTACAACCCTGCCTTCACGGACTGGCTGATGGGCTGGCCGATCGGGTGGACCGATCCAGAGCAGCCGGCAACGGAGTTTGCTCACTGGCTGCGGCGTATGCGTGGAGAACTCTCAAGGCTCGGCTCATGCGACGGCTAGAATGAGGTTTCGAGTGAGGTTCGAAGGCCCCTTGATAATTTTTCGAGGGGCCTTCGAAACTTGAATGAAACAGTATTCCTCTCTCTTGACGATCTGCACTAAAAGTGCATAATGCACTTATCAACGCAGTGGAACAGTCCACCGCAAGAGGCAAAGGGCCTGAACATGACGCAGATCATTAGTCTGACCAGTTGGATTCCCAATCGCGGTAACTTCCGCAGGTTTTACATCAAAGCTTTAGACGGAACCGACCTTGGATATATCAATATCCGGTACACAGAAGAAGGCTATGGCGACGGCTATTACGCCGCTCACCGCGCTTCAAAAGGCGATTTCGGTGAAACCAAGGAGAGTATGGATTTTTGTTGCGATCCGGTACTTGGTCGCGGCATCTGGTTAGCGGCTGTTGCTCTCGTCGGTGAAGGAATGTCTTACAGCAACACCCTCGCTCTCTGCTGCTGGAACGTTGAACCGTTCAAGCTTTGCGGAAAAAAGGCAACGCCAGCGCAACGCAAGGCGCAGAGAAACCTTACCCTGACAATCGGCGAGGAATGAGCCATGACACCGCCGATCATTGTGCGCGATCTGCTCAAAGCCTATCACGCGGACCGCGCCCCTATCGTCGCAGATGGGGGGCGTTCTCTCCTTTCAAAAATAAACCGCATCAACCGCCATCTTGGAGAAATGTCGCCGTCCGACATAAACCAACGTGTCATCGATTCATACATTGCGACGCGGCTTAATGAGGGGGTAACGCTTTCCACTGCCTGCTCAGAGGTCAACAAGCTGTCATCTGCCCTGCTGTGGCTTGGTATTGTTCAGCATATTCGCTTGCCGAAATCCAGGCAGAGGCGGTCTCGAACGCTGGCTGCTGATGAAATCGCTTGCCTGCTTAGCGTGTCGTGTCCACGCCTCAGAACCTTTATCCAGATTGCGATTGCGACAGGAGCCAGATTGTCGGCCATCTGCGAATTGACCTGGGATCGCGTGGATTTTGAGCAGGGCATTATTGATTTCAACTCCCCGCATCCGCGCGCCGACCAGCGCAAAAGGCGGGCCATAGTTCCAATATCCGACAGACTTCAGGGTATTCTGCTGGCTCGACGCGAGGAAACGCGAGGCGAACGGGTTGTCGGGCTTGGTTCCGGTTTCGTGGGTACGCTTTTTCGGAGCGCTCGAAAACAGGCTGGCTTGGGACCGGACGTAACACCACACACCTTGCGCCACACCGCCGCCTCGCACATGATCCGGCAGCGCATCCCGCTCATTGAAGTGAGCAAGATGCTTGGACATTCCTCCGTGCGCATTACCGAAGAGGTTTATATCCATGTCCTCCCTCACGATTTACGCCAAGCCGCGAACGCGCTATCAAACCTCATAGGAGGTGAGCATGACCAATTTTAAAACAGCACTTTCTCTTTGCGGCCTCTCTCAACAGGGGGCCGCAGACTTCCTTGGGATTAGGCTGGATACTGTGAAGAAATTTTGCGCCGGGACATCTCGACCATCGCTCGGCATTTGGAAGTTGCTCGCTAACCTGTTCGAACAAATTCAGGATGCAGCAAACTCTGTAGCCGATCATATGTCCTTGGAAGATATAGACCCACGCACCTTTAACGAACTTGAAGCTGATGTGTCCGGAAATGAACTACCAACCCCTAGCACTGTACAGGCTGCAGGTGTCATGGCCTTGCTGCGCGCGATAAGGGATTTAGAGGAAGTTGAATAAACTTCTGAAGGGGTGAAAAACCGACTGAAATTTAGTGAATTTTCTAGTGGTCCGCCTCAACTCTAGTCGCAGATCGCCGCTCATAAAACGAGAACAAAAAAAGAACTTGAGTGCGAGAACAAAAAGTGTACAAGAAAACTGTGACGCCTTTATTGAGAATCGTTTTGGCAGCGTGCATAAGGAGCCGGTTATGTCTCAGTCATCCCTGCGGCTGGTGGAAAGTTCCCCGATGGATAAAGATAAATCGAAGGCTCTGGACGCGGCCCTGTCCCAGATCGAGCGCAATTTCGGCAAGGGGTCGATCATGCGACGAGGTAAGAACCAGCCGCCGGTGGAGATCGAGACGATTTCCACCGGGTCGCTCGGCCTCGATATCGCGCTCGGCGTCGGCGGTCTGCCGCGTGGACGGGTAATCGAGATTTACGGCCCGGAATCGTCCGGCAAGACGACGCTGGCACTGCATGTCATCGCCGAGGCACAGAAGAAGGGCGGCGTATGTAGCTTCATTGATGCCGAACACGCGCTCGATCCGATCTATGCCCGCAAGCTCGGCGTAAATCTGGACGACCTCCTGATTTCCCAACCCGATACCGGTGAGCAGGCATTGGAAATCGCCGATACGCTGGTGCGTTCCGGAGCAATTGACGTGCTTGTCGTCGATTCGGTGGCGGCACTGACGCCGAAGGCGGAACTCGATGGCGAAATGGGCGAAGTGCAGCCCGGCTTGCAGGCGCGGCTGATGAGTCAGGCTTTGCGCAAGCTCACCGGTTCGATTTCCCGTTCCAACACCATGGTGGTGTTCATCAACCAGGTGCGAATGAAGATCGGTGTGATGTACGGCTCGCCGGAAACGACGACTGGCGGCAATGCCCTGAAGTTCTATGCTTCCGTGCGCCTCGACATCCGCCGCGTCACCACGCTGAAGGATCGCGAGGAAGCGGTAGGTAACAGCGTTCGCGTCAAGGTAGTCAAGAACAAGGTTGCACCGCCCTTCAAGCAGGTCGAATTCGACATCATGTTCGGCGAAGGCATCTCCAAGGTTGGCGAGTTGATCGACCTTGGCGTCAAGGCGGGAATCGTCGAAAAATCAGGGGCATGGTTCTCCTACGACAGCCAGCGCCTTGGCCAAGGGCGGGAGAACGCCAAGCAGTTCCTGCGCGATAATCCCGATGTCGCCAACAGGATCGAGGCGCTGGTGCGCCAGAATGCCGGACTGTTGGCAGATCGCATCCTGGAAACCGCCGATCCGTCCGAGAGTGAGGACGATTGATGCCGACTGGGGTAAGTTCCTGCTCCTTACGGTTTAAATGAAAAGCCGGATGCGGCGCGGACATTTCCGCGCCGTGTGTCCGAGCACTTGAAATGGAACGGCGCTCTCGACAGATGCAACATGCGTGATAAAAGCGCGTTCGTGACAGGCGGGCTTTCATGACGAAACCCGCGTGATAATTGTGCGCGCCTGCGGGCGCTTTTGTCGGACGTGGGTAGCGCGATGAGCGGCGTAAACGAAATTCGGTCTGCTTTCTTAAATTTTTTCGCCAAAAACGGGCATGAGATCGTGGCATCAAGCCCCCTCGTGCCGCGCAACGATCCGACACTGATGTTCACGAACGCCGGAATGGTGCAATTCAAGAATGTCTTCACCGGAGCGGAGAAGCGCCCCTACGTGCGGGCGGTGACCTCGCAGAAATGCGTACGCGCCGGCGGCAAGCATAACGATCTCGACAATGTCGGTTATACGGCTCGACACCATACCTTCTTCGAGATGCTCGGTAATTTCTCGTTCGGTGATTACTTCAAGGCGCTGGCAATCGAGCTTGCCTGGAAGCTGATTACCAAGGAATTCGGCCTACCACAGGAAAAACTGCTGGTGACAGTTTATTCCGAGGACGACGAAGCCGCTTCGCTGTGGAAGAAAATCACTGGCTTCTCCGATTCGAAGATCATCCGCATCCCGACCTCCGATAATTTTTGGCAGATGGGTGATACCGGCCCGTGCGGCCCGTGTTCAGAGATTTTCTACGACCACGGCGATCATATCCCCGGCGGCCCGCCCGGCTCGCCCGATCAGGACGGCGACCGCTTCATCGAGATCTGGAATCTCGTGTTCATGCAGTTCGAGCAGTTTGCAGGCGGTGAGCGGGTCGGCCTGCCGCGCCCGTCGATCGACACCGGCATGGGGCTGGAGCGCATCGCTGCCGTGATGCAAGGCACGCATGACAATTATTCCATCGACCTCATGCG
The DNA here is from genome assembly GCA_031547465.1 of Microvirga sp. GTDB lineage: Bacteria > Pseudomonadota > Alphaproteobacteria > Rhizobiales > Beijerinckiaceae > Hohaiivirga. The sequence goes on from JAVBRX010000125.1 coordinate 5,375, forward strand.
GGCGCTGATCGGTGCCGTCGAAACTTACACGAACGCCGACGCCAAGGGAGCACAGAGCGTGTCGCATCGGGTGATCGCCGATCACTTGCGCGCTTCCGCATTCCTGGTGGCGGACGGTGTACTGCCCTCGAACGAAGGACGTGGCTACGTGCTACGTCGCATCATGCGCCGCGCCATGCGCCACGCGCAGCTTCTCGGCGCGAAAGAGCCGCTGATGTGGAGACTGGTGCCGACGCTGACACGAGAAATGGGCCAAGCTTACCCGGAACTGGTGCGGGCCGAAACGCTGATCACCGAGACGCTACGGCTGGAAGAAACCCGTTTCCGCAAGACGCTGGAGCGGGGCCTGAGCATCCTCGACGAGGAAAGCAGCCATCTGTCCTCCGGACAGAATCTGTCCGGCGACGTCGCCTTCACCCTGTACGATACCTACGGCTTCCCGCTCGATCTGACGCAGGATGCGCTCAAGGCGCGGGGTATTGGCGTCGATACAGATACGTTTGCCACGGCGATGGAGCACCAGCGCGAGAAGGCGCGCGCCGCCTGGAAAGGATCCGGCGAGGCGGCGACCGAAACAGTGTGGTTCGCCATCAAGGAAAAGACCGGCGCAACCGAATTCTTCGGCTACGAGACCGAAACTGCCGAAGGCGTGGCACTGGCCATCGTCAAGGACGGCAAGGAGACAGATGTCCTGAAAGTGGGCGAAAGTGGCCTTCTGGTCGTCAACCAAACGCCGTTTTATGGCGAATCCGGCGGTCAGGTCGGCGATCATGGCGTCATGATCTCACCCGAGACGCGGTTACGTGTCATCGGCGTCGAGAAGAAGCTGGGCGATCTGTTCGTACATCATGTCACCGTCGAGAGCGGCACGCTCAAGCCTGGTCAGTCACTGGAAATGAAGGTGGATCATGCGCGTCGTGACGCGGTGCGGGCTAATCATTCCGCCACTCACCTGCTGCACGAGGCGTTGCGTCAGATCCTCGGCGACCATGTCGCACAAAAAGGGTCGCTGGTCGCGCCCGACCGCCTGCGTTTTGATTTCAGCCACCCGAAACCGATGGAGGCGGCGGAAATCGCCGCCGCCGAAGATATGGCGAACAAGGTTCTGTTACAGAACGGCCCGGTAGTAACGCGGCTGATGGCCGTTGACGAGGCCATCGCCTCCGGCGCGCGGGCGCTGTTCGGCGAGAAATACGGCGAGGAAGTGCGCGTCGTATCGATGGGCACGGCCCCGGATGGCGGCGATGTCACGTTCTCCGTCGAGCTTTGCGGCGGCACGCATGTCAAGCGGATGGGCGATATCGGCGTGATTGCCGTTGTCTCGGAAGGCGCGGTGGGAGCAGGTGTGCGCCGCCTGGAAGCTATGACGGGCGATGCAGCACGGCGGCATCTGGTGGCGGAAAGTCGGAAACTACATGAAATGGCCGGACTGCTGAAGGCTCCAGTCAGCGAAGTGTCGGAACGGCTTGCCGTACTGCTGGAAGACAAGCGCCGTCTGGAGCGGGAATTATCGGAGACAAAACGCAAGCTTGCCATGGGCGGTGGCGGCAATGGCGGCGCGGATACGGATATTCGTGAAATCGCTGGGGTGAAACTGCTCGCCCGGTCTGTCTCCGGCGTCGAACTGCGCGACCTCAAGACGCTTGCCGACGAGGGCAAGAAGCGTGTCGGGTCCGGCATCGTCGCCATCATCGGCGTCTCGGAGGATGGTAAGGCGGGGCTGGTGGTCGGCATCACCGATGATCTGACGGCAAAATACGATGCCGTGGCTCTGGTGCGCGCCGGAGCGGAAAAGCTCGGTGGCAAGGGCGGTGGCGGGCGGCGCGATATGGCGCAGGCCGGAGGGCCGGATGGCACGGCGGCGGAGGCCGCTTTACAGGCGGTGACGGTAGCGCTCGGCGGATAAAGCAGAAAGCTGGCTTGCCCCAGATGAAGAGCTGGCTGCCAGAAAAGTAAACCTGGAAAAGGCATTATCAGAATGCCTTTTCCAGTGTTGTATATTTTCCGCGTTTTACGCGGTGGTTGCATTTACCTGATGCCGAGTGACACATTTCCCGATCCGACATACGGAAATGCGTTTCAAGTCAAAATATATTCCCGCATTGTGACGGGTACTATCCCCGCAGGAGGCCGCGATGGAGTTGAGGGCGCGCCCCGAGGTGCTTCAGGCGCAGGTATTGAGCCTGACGCCGGACATGCTGCAATCCCTGTCGTTCCTTGCCTTGCCAAGCGCCGATCTCGCCGCTGCCGTTGCTGCTGAAATCGAGGCTAACCCATTGCTGAAATGGGCAGATCCGGCACTGGCTCCACCATCCGTCTTTGCCTCTCAGGCTCCGGTTCCGCAATTGCGAGCCGGTGGAGAACGGCGTTCTTATACCGCTGGAAGCGGGCGGGTCGCGACGCATGGTAGTGGGCAGAGCAGAGACGGAGCGCCCTCGGTTGAAGATTTTGCTCACCCGGAAGCCATTCGCCTGACAGCGCACCTCGTCCGACAACTCGATCTGACGACGGTGGATCCGGACATGCGGATACTTGGGCGGGTTCTGATCGATGCCCTCGATCCGGCAGGGTATCTGACCGAGCCACTTCAGGGTATCGCCGATGAATTCGATTGTACGCTCGATGAAGTGGAGGCGGCGCTGAAGCTCGTCCAGGATTGCGAGCCGACAGGGGTCGGCGCGCGGTCGCTGCGTGAATGTCTGCTGCTGCAACTGCATGAGCGCGGGCAGGACGATGCCGCAACGCTAAAAATTCTGGAACGGCTCGATCTCGTTGCCCGCCGCGATTGGGAGACACTGCTCACCATTACCGGTTTAAGTCGGGCGGAAATCGCCAAATCAGTCAAGCTGCTGACGACACTCGATCCCAAACCGGGGCTGGCGTTCAGCGATGCGGACGCCATCATTCGCGAACCGGACATTCTCGTCGTCCCCGCCAGTGACGGGACTTTGCGGGTCGAGATTAACCCGGCGACCTTGCCAAAGATACTTGTCGACAAGGATTACCATACCCATGTGGCGGCGAGCGTAACACGCGCCGAGGATAAATCGTTCCTAAGAGATTGCCTGACACGGGCGCGCTGGCTAAGCCGTACGCTCGAACGCCGCGCCGAAACCCTGTTACGGGTGGCGGGGGAGATCGTACGACAGCAGGAGGGCTATTTCCGGCAGGGCATGGGCGCAATGCGTCCGTTGACGCTGAAAGATGTCGCCGAAACGCTGGACCTGCATGAATCCACCATTTCCAGAACCGTATCAGGCAAAAGCTTTTCATCGCCGCATGGCATGATCGCGATGCGCGCCCTGTTCACAGCGGCACTCGAAGCGACGGATCGCGGCGAAGCGCACTCGGCAAAAGCCGTCTGTCATCGCATCAGGCAGCTTGTCGTCGATGAGGGGAAGAGCGGCCATGCGCTTTCCGATGAAGCCCTGGCGCGTCGATTGGCGCAGGAAGGCGTGGTGGTAGCGCGGCGGACGGTGGCGAAATACCGGGCAATCTTGCATATTCCGGCCTCTTCCTTGCGGCAGAGGCGCTTGATCGATGCCGGGATGGAAAAAGCATAAATAGTCCGTTGCATGAAAAAGCCCGGACCGAAGCCCGGGCTTTCAATCGAAGAGCCGCAGATTCAATCTGCTGTCCGGTGATTACATCGCCATTGCCTTCTTAAGGTTGGCGTCGATCTTGTCGAGGAAGCCGGAGGTCGAGAGCCAGGTCTGTTCGGCACCGACGAGCAGGGCTAGATCCTTGGTCATGAAACCACTTTCCACCGTATCGACACAGACCTTCTCCAGCGTGGCGGCAAATTTCGCCAGTCCCGCGTTGTTGTCGAGCTTGGCGCGATGCGCGAGGCCGCGAGTCCAGGCGAAGATCGAGGCAATAGAGTTGGTCGAGGTCTCCTTGCCCTTCTGATGCTCGCGGTAATGGCGTGTCACCGTGCCGTGCGCCGCTTCCGCCTCGACCGTCATGCCGTCCGGCGTCATCAGCACGGAGGTCATCAGGCCGAGCGAGCCGAAGCCCTGCGCCACGGTGTCGGACTGCACGTCGCCATCGTAATTCTTGCACGCCCAGACATAGCCGCCGGACCATTTCAGCGCCGAAGCGACCATATCGTCAATCAACCGATGCTCATAAGTGATGCCAAGCGACTGGAACTTGGATTTGAACTCGGCCTCATAGACTTCCTGGAACACGTCTTTGAAGCGACCGTCATAGGCCTTCAGAATGGTATTCTTAGTCGAGAGGTAGACCGGATACTTGCGCATCAGACCGTAATTCAGCGAAGCGCGGGCGAATTCACGGATCGATTCGTCGAGGTTGTACATCGACAAGGCGACGCCCGGACCGGTGAACTTGAAGACTTCCTTCTCGATCACCTTGCCGTCTTCTCCCTCGAACCTGACCGTCAGACGCCCCTTGCCGGGAACGGTGAAATCGGTGGCCTTGTACTGATCGCCGAAAGCGTGGCGACCGATGACGATCGGCTGCGTCCAGCCGGGGACGAGACGCGGCACGTTCTTACAGATGATCGGCTCGCGGAAGATCACGCCGCCGAGGATGTTGCGGATCGTGCCGTTAGGCGACTTCCACATTTCCTTGAGGTTGAACTCCTTCACCCGCGCTTCGTCCGGAGTGATGGTGGCGCACTTGACACCGACGCCATATTTCTTGATCGCTTCCGCCGCTTCCACCGTCACCTTGTCGGCAGTGGCATCGCGGTGCTCCATGCCGAGATCGTAATACTTCAGATCGATATCGAGATACGGGTGGATCAATTTGTCTTTGATGTAGTGCCAGATGATCCTGGTCATCTCGTCGCCGTCGAGTTCGACGACCGGGTTCGCCACCTTAATCTTGGCCATGTTTCCACCTTGGAGCTATAACGATGCGGGTTGCGGCGGGGCGGCCTGAACGGGCCGATAACGCCTGTTTCTTGGCTGTTTCCGTGCCGGTTTTGAAGAAAGGCTTGCGTGGGCTTGCCGATGGCTTCAAGCGCCGGGCGATTCGCGAATAAGGCGACAGGAACAACGTGTCCCTGGCCCTATAGCGCGACCTGCCGTCGCAGAAAAGCAAAACCGTCAGATGCAAAGTCTTGCCGGGATGAAGCTCCCAGTGCATTGAACGATAGTATCAGTAAAGGCCATGATGTGATGCCCTCCGAAACTGCCGCTGTGCGTATTGCCGCCCCAGTCGTCATCCTCGTCGCCCCGCAACTGGCCGAGAATATCGGCATGGTGGCGCGGGCAATGGCAAATTTCGGGCTGTCGGAACTGCGCCTCGTGTCGCCGCGCGGCGGCTGGCCAAAAAAGGGCGCCCGTTCTGCCGCGTCGGGGGCGACGCATGTACTGGACGGGGCGGTTCTATACGGAACAGCACGGGAGGCGATAGCCGACCTCAACCTCGTTTTCGCCACCACGGCGCGGGAACGCGGGCAGATGAAGCGCGTGTTCGGGCCGGACACGGCAATGGCGGAAACCAGGGCAAGAATCGGCGAAGGCCAACGGGTCGGCATCCTGTTCGGACGCGAGCGGACCGGGCTTGACAACAACGAAATATCCCTGGCCAATGCGATCATCACCTTTCCGGTTGATCCGGCCTTCTCCTCCCTCAATCTCGCACAAGCCGTGTTGCTCGTCGGCTATGAATGGTTCAAAATGGCAACAGATGGGGTGCTGCCGTTTTCTGGCGATTCCCGCTCACCGCCTGCTCCAAAGGAGATGGTCCTGTCGTTCTTCGACTTTCTGGAAGGGACCTTGGACGCAATCAGCTTCTACCCCGCCGACAAGAGACCGACGATGACACGCAACATGCGTGACATCTTCTACCGGATGCAGATGAACGAGCAGGATGTGCGAACCCTGCGCGGCATTTTCCGCGCCTTGATCGAGGGCAGAGGGCACCGGAAAGATCGTTGACGGAAACTTATAACTTACCTCGGGATTTGTTCTAATGCCTTACTCATCCTCCAATATGGTCGTGAGCAACGATGAAATTTTCTTTCCTGATTTGGTTTTCAAAACTCTTGAATAATTTCGCATTGCGTGGCTCATAGGAGCGATCAGATGTTATATTATAGGTCGAAGGGGTGGAGAATGGGAAAGCGTTTGCTGGCGATAGTCTTGGCGGTCTGCTTGAGCATCGGGCAAGGCACATTGGCAGCAACCCCGCCCGGACAACCGGAAACGGGGCCGGGAGGCAAGGGCGATCCGGGAACCGTGGCGAAGCGGATGCTCGGCACTCATAACGCCGTAACATATATATTCTATTCCGCCGAGATGGCAGGCAAAACGAAGCCCGTCGCCGTGATTTTCCACCCGTGGGGCGGAACCGATCCACAACTCTACGGCGGCTGGATCGACCATCTTGCGCGACAGGGCTATCTAGTGCTGTTCCCGCAATATCAGGTGCCGGGCAAAACCCCCGGCAAGGATGCGTCCGAGCGGGCCACCCATCTCGTCAAATCCGCCCTCGACAGTTTGCGGGACGATCCGGACGTGCAACCGGATTTGAACCGGATTGCCTATATCGGCCATCTCGCAGGGAGTATCGTGGCGCTAAATCTAGCGGCGCAGCAGAGCGACCTGCCGACACCGCGGCTGGTGCTGGCGGTAATGCCCGGTGGTATTGCCTCTGCAAAGGAGATCAATGCCATTCCGCTAAGCGATCTTGCCACGATGGCTCCGGAAACCATGCTGATTACCATGAGCAACGATCGCAATAGCGGAGCGACCGATCGCGTAGCGCGGCGGCTGTTGCAGGAGAGCCGCGGAGTGTCTCTTCAAAACAAGCTGTTCATCCGCGTCAATTCCGATGCACACGGTTTTCCGGCACTGTCTGCATCGCTCACCGCACCCGGCTCGCCGCTTGCGGATTACTCCGTTGCAACCATCGGCGCACCGCCGGACCCGACACCGGTTGCCGAACCAGCACCGACACCACGTGGCAAGAACAAAGGCCGAGGGCGCAGAGCGCAGCAGAATCGGGGTGTCAATATTAGCGCCACCATTTCGGGCGAGCAGTTGCTACTGGTGAAGCAGATCCAGACCAACGTAACGGATACGCTCGATTATCTCGCCTTCTGGAAAACGTTCGACATGGCAACGGAGGCGGCGTTTTCCGGGCGCGAGGCGGTAAGCCTGCGCGAAAATCCGACCTTCATCGACATGGGGGTGTGGAGCGATGGTTTCCCGGTAAAGCGTCTCGGAGTGGAAATGCTTCGGCCCACCGATGACGAGATCCCGGCGGCAATCGCCCGATAAGGTGCAAGGTACACGGAGCAAAGCCGCAGGTTGTCGCTCCACTCACCCATAGCAGCGTGAGAAACTGCCCGTCCTGTTGCGCTCTCGACCTTCGCACCGGATTATCGTATCGCTATGTGCGATGACCGAGCCGTTTCCCACCATCCTGATTGCCGATTCCGGTCTTGGCGGACTGACTGTATTTGCCGAAATCCGGAAGGCGCTGCCCCGTGCCCGCTTCGTCTATGTTGCCGACAATGCCGGGTTCCCTTACGGACGTCTATCCGGAGACGATCTGGTCGCCCGTGTCGTGGCCGTGATGGACAGGTTGGTTCCCCAGTATCGCCCCGATCTCGCGGTAATTGCCTGCAACACCGCTTCGACACTGGTGCTACCGCATCTGCGGCAACACTTTACCATTCCCTTCGTCGGCACGGTCCCGGCAATCAAACCAGCAGCGGCCCTGACGCAGACGAAACGCTTCACAGTTCTGGCGACCCCCGGTACGGTTGCCCGCGATTACACGCACGATCTGATTGAGACTTTCGCCAAGGGATGCGATGTTACCCTCATCGGTTCGCAGAATCTGGCGGCTTTCGCCGAGGCGGAGATGCGATGCCAACCGGTGAGCGATGCCGAGATCCTGGCCGAGCTCGTCCCCTGCTTCATCGATGATAACGGACGGCGTACCGATGTGGTGACGCTTGGCTGCACTCATTATCCGCTGCTGCTGAAGAGATTCCGGATGCTTGCGCCATGGCCGGTGACATTCCTTGACCCTGCCCCGGCCATTGCCCGACGGGTGTTACAACTCATCGGCCCGACTGCGACAACAGGCAATGAGCAGGGGAAATCCGTCGCCGTTTTTACGGCGCAGAGCGGCGCCGATAACGGGCTACACAATGTTCTGGCGGAACGTGGGCTGCCCCACGTCATCGTCGAACTGATGCCTTTGCCTGTACGGTCTGCTCCGGTCGGAACAATGGACATGGCATGATTTCCTGTCGAACGATCCTGACAAGCGCCGGTTTCGCTCCGGCTCACGGGGCAGAATGGGGATTGTGGAAAACCGTCGCGCAAGGGCGGAACCCTGCCGAAGTGGGTTACAAGGCAATGAAGGCGTATAATATCGACGTACTGTCGCGTCCGGCAACCCGGAGCACAGACCAGGATCACGGCTGGTGCTTCGGCCTGCCACCGGGGATTTCCCCGGAACAATGGCCGCTCGATCCTCACAACGGTTATCCGCTTATGCACGGATTCACGCTTCTCCTGCCCGAGGATTACCGCGACATAAAATTCGACTGGGCATGCAACTGATCCATTTTTCTCTCCGGAGCTTGTGGGACGAACGTCATGAAAAGTGCGGGACCGTCAGACCATTCGGAACAGTCTGAAACAAGCATGATTGTACGCGACAGCTGCAAGGCCGATATCGCCGCAATCACCAATATCTATGCGCATTGGGTGCTGCACAGCGCAGCCAGTTTCGAGGTCGATCCACCAAGCGTGAAAGAGATGGCATCACGGCGCGATGCGCTGCTCGACAATGGTTTCCCCTATCTGGTCGCGGTCGATGCGCAAAGCCGGATAGTGGTCGGATATGCATACGCCGGTCCATATCGGCCACGCATTGGCTACCGGTTTTCCTGCGAGAATTCGATCTATATTTCGCCCTTCCATCAGCAACGCGGCATCGGGCGGCGGCTGATGTGCGAACTCATTTCCCGAAGCGAAAAACTAGGCCTGAGATTAATGATCGCCGTCATCGGCGATAGCCGCAACGAGGCTTCCATCCGACTGCATCAGGCTTGCAGTTTTGAGCGTGCGGGCCTTCTGTCGGCGGTCGGCTGGAAGCATGGTCGATGGGTCGACAGCATTCTCATGGCGCGGCCTCTGGGAGAGGGATGCGCCACCATGCCGGGATGATGGATCGTGCGGATGCGCGGACAACGCTCCGGTTCGTTTGGTTTCAACATCCAGGCGTTGACAAATGGCAACCCGCCCGTTAGAGGCAATCGTCCGCGCGGCCCACAGTCAGGCCGCGTGTTTCTTTTCACGCTCCCGTGACCGGCTTTTTTTGAAAGCCGGTCTGTCGTTCCCTAAGGGGTAAAGAGGAGGGCGCGTTCCTCGGCCTTCGGGCCTCGTCTTGTTGTATTGAGGACACGCGATGTCAAAGCGCATTCAAGCTAAATATAAAATCGACCGCCGCCTCGGCCAGAACATCTGGGGCCGCCCGAAGAGCCCGGTCAACCGCCGCGAATATGGCCCCGGTCAGCATGGCCAGCGCCGCAAGGGTAAATTGTCGGATTTCGGCACGCAGTTGCGCGCCAAGCAGAAGCTCAAGGGCTACTACGCCAACATCACTGAGAAGCAGTTCCGCCGCTACTATGCCGAAGCGATCCGCCTGAAGGGCGATTCCGGCGAGAACCTGATCGGTCTTCTGGAGCGCCGCCTCGATGCGGTGGTCTATCGCGCCAAGTTCGTCTCGACGCCGTTCGCCGCCCGCCAGTTCGTCAACCATGGCCACATCAAGGTGAACGGACGCCGCGTCAATATCGCCAGCTATCTGGTGAAGCCGGGTGACGTGATTGAGGTCAAGGAATCATCGAAGCAACTCGAAATCGTGCTGGTTGCGAGCCAGCTCGCCGAGCGCGACGTGCCGGATTATATTGAGGCCGATCACGGCAAGATGGTTGCCAAGATGAGCCGTATTCCGGCCCTCGGCGACGTGCCGTACCCGGTACAGATGGAACCGAACCTCGTGATCGAGTTCTATTCGCGCTAATATTTCAAAAGAAACCTGCAACCCGGCGATCATGACGAATGATCGCCGGGTTGCTTTTATGCGGCATCGGAACTGGCGGGCCATCGTCCAACCAAAGTCTCGGGAGACTTAAGTCCAATGGCGCACCCTTATCCTTACGTATAGGGGCTGCTCCATGATCGAAACTCCCGAAGAGTGGACACGATCCCGGGGAGTCCGTGCATAGTATTCGGAAGGGTTCGCGCGCCGTAATGCCGACACCGACAGGCGTCGGTCGTAGAAAAGGCGCTACCGCTTTTCCGTCCAACGCGCTTCTTTCTCAGTAACGCGAACTACTCAATCCGTCTCAAGTTAGGGCTTCTGATAGGGGGAATACATGAGCCAACAAGTTCAATCCAGTTTCCAGCAAGTTCAAGTGACGACGACGCCTTGGGCAAACCCGACCCCAGCCGGTCTGGTGGCTCTTGGCGTGGCCTGCTTCTGCTTCTTTGCTCTGCTAACCGGCAAGGTCGTTGCCAAAGACGCCATGCCGCTGATCGGCTGCTGGCTGCTGGGCGGGGCGCTCATCCAGTATACCGTCGCCCTCATCGACTATAAGGCTCCGAACAGCACCGGCGCGAACACCTTCCTGTTCTTCTCCGGCTTCTTCATGCTGGTCGGCGGCATGGAAATGCTGCTGAAGACGTATTACCTCAATACCGGCCTCACGTTCGATGTCCGTGTCGATGGCTGGGCCTGGGCCGTTCTGACCCTCGTTCTGCTGCTCTGGACCCCGGCGTTCTTCAAGACTCCGCTGGCGCTCCTTACAATCGTCATTTTTCTCGATATCGCCCTGCCGTTCATCACGCTGATAGATCTCGGCCTTATCGAGAAGTCCTATGCGGTCATTCCGGCCTATGCACTCCTTGGCGCAGGCATCGTCGGCATTTATCTCAGCGCCGCAATTGTCGTGAACACGGCTTATGGTCGGGCAATCTTCCCGATGCCAGGGCCGATCGTGAAATAAGAATTACGAACCGTCGCAACGATGGTTCCATGAAAAAGAGCGCCGGGTTCAACGCCCGGCGCTCTTTCCTTTTTGGAACGGATAGGGGAGACGCTCAGATCGTCTTCATGAACCCGGCAAACCGCATCAGCCCTTCCGGCCAGGGGCCGTGACCGCTGGCGGTGTTGATGTGGCCGGATTCCCCGACATCGACGAACTGGGCATTCCAGTCGCGAGCAAGCGCACGGGCGAAATCGAGCGATCCGTAAGGGTCGGTGCGGCTGGCGGCGACGAGGGTCGGGAACGGCAGAGGTTGGCGCGAGACCGGAAAATAGGAGGCATCGAGGGCGTAAGGAAAATCCCTATCCTCGATATCCGGAGGGCCGACGAGAAACGCGCCTCTCACTTTCGCGGTATCGAGTTGCGATGCGGCATGGGCGACAGCCCAGATTCCGAGGCTATGCGCCACCAGCACCACCGGCTTGATGCAGACATCGACCGCATCGATGACACTCTTGACCCGCTCAAGCCGGGTGCCACCGTCCCAATCCCGTAATAATACCCGGCGGGCGTTGGGAAACTTGGCCTGCCAGCGACTTTGCCAATGATCCGGGCCGGAATTGCCCAGTCCGGGGACGATGACGACATCGCATTCGGCGATTTTCATCGACGCTTCCTTTCAAGCATTTTTTGCCATGCCGGTTTAAAACCACTCCGATTTTTCGGCGTCACATTTCCTACGGCGAAAAGAGTTAGAGCGTTTTCCGGTTCAACTTGATCGGAAAACGCCCCAAGCAAAACGATCCTCGGAGAAAGGCGCTTGCTCTGAAACGCCCCATCCAAGTTTTTAGCCCAATGACCCTCAGTTTCCTTTCGCGGTAAATGTCGCAAAACGCATACGGCGATAAAGATCCGGAAGTTCCTTCTGCAAAATCTGACGGTAACTGGGAGGTGTTGCTTTCGCTACTGTTGCGCCGGTTTTTCCGTCAACGAGGAGACCAGGAGTGCTACCCGTCTCGATAATATCCAAGATGCCAGCATCAAGGATGTCTCCTCGGCGAATCTGAATGAAGTTTCCCCCCTGAACTGGAGCAATGGCACCGGTTTCTGAACTGAGTAGATTAGGGTGATCGGCTCCAAGTCGTGTAAGTCTGCCATTCCCATAATCACACGTCACAGAGGTTACAAAATAATTTCCCGGTGGAATTCCAACAAAGGATGTGCTGCCGTCTTTTGGAAAAATATCTTCCATAACACTCGACATCTGAAGGGTTGCAGCTCTCCACATTATGGATGAGGCCGCTCCCAGATGCGATTGTCCCGATACGGATCGTGTTTGACCTACGGTGTAAAACACGGAGGTATCAATTTGGCCGTTTCGGGTCGGACGCAGTCGCACTTCTGCCAAAGGGCATGCATCCCCCCTGTTCGTAACACGGGTTACAATGACAGCGCCTGATTGCTGTAATTGGCTATCGATTTTTCCTGCCTGATCGTGAGCTTTTTGGGAAAGACCCTCCGTATTCGTCGTTTGGCAGGCACTGAGGCTAGCCATTAAAGCACCCAATGCCATGAACTGTGAAAATTTCTCGTCATAAAGCTTTTTATCTTTATTAAAGATTTTAACACCCTCTCTTTGAGAAATGTTCATACTTATTGCCCTCTAAGACGAGTCGATATTGAATGTCGACAGATCGTCAGAGATTATTTCGCAAGCTTGATTTTGTAAATTTTAGAATAAAATCTGCTTACGTGAAAGATTTATTCTGTATTGGATTTCTTTGAAATCCAATATTGCTTTGTTCGATGCTTTAAGACACCCCGAACACGCGCCGGAAGATCGTATCGACATGCTTCAGGTGATAACCGAGATCGAAACATTCTTCGATCTCCTTGGCCGATAGCCGCGCCGTCACGTCCGCATCCGCCTTGAGCAGGGTGAGGAAATCACCCTCGCCGCGCCAGACCGGCATGGCGTTACGTTGCACGAGACAGTAGGCATCTTCACGCGACGTACCCTTCTGCGTCAGCGCCAGCAGCACGCGCTGCGAATGCACCAGACCGCCGAGGCGATCGAGATTCTTCTGCATGTTCTGCGGGTAGACCAGCAATTTGTCGATGACATTGGTGAGCCGCGCTAGGGCGAAATCGAGGGTGATGGTGGCATCCGGGCCGATCATGCGCTCGACAGAGGAATGGGAAATATCCCGCTCATGCCACAGGGCGACATTCTCCATGGCCGGAAGCGCATAAGAGCGCACCATACGGGCGAGGCCGGTGAGGTTCTCGGTCAGCACCGGATTGCGCTTGTGCGGCATCGCCGACGAGCCTTTCTGCCCTTCGGAGAAGTATTCCTCCGCTTCCAAAACCTCGCTGCGTTGCAGGTGACGGATCTCTGTTGCCAGACGCTCGATGGACGAGGCGATGACGGCAAGGGTGGCAAAGAACATCGCATGTCGGTCACGCGGGATAACCTGGGTCGAAACTGGCTCGACGGCAAGACCGAGTTTTTCGGCAACGTATTCCTCTACACGTGGGTCGATATTGGCGAAGGTGCCGACGGCACCGGAAATGGCGCAGGTGGCAATTTCCTTGCGGGCGGCTATCAACCGCTCCTTGCAGCGCGAAAATTCGGCGTAAGCCTCGGCCATTTTCAGGCCGAACGTCACCGGCTCGGCGTGGATGCCATGTGAGCGACCGATGGTCGGCGTCATCTTGTGCTCGAAAGCGCGCTTCTTCAAAGCGGCGAGCAGATTGTCGAGGTCAGCGAGGAGAATATCGGAAGCGCGGGCGAGCTGGACGTTGAGGCAGGTATCGAGCACATCCGAAGAGGTCATGCCCTGGTGCACGAACCGCGCCTCCGGGCCGACGATCTCTGCCAGATGGGTGAGAAAGGCGATGACATCGTGCTTCACCTCGCGCTCGATAGCATCGATACGCTCGATATCGAACACCGCTTTCGAGCCTTTATCCCAGACGGTCTTCGCCGCCTCTTTCGGCACGATTCCGAGTTCGGCCAAAGCCGTGGTCGCATGCGCCTCGATATCGAACCAGATGCGGAATTTGGTTTCAGGCGACCAGAGGGCGACCATGTCGGGACGGCTGTAACGGGGGACCATTGGCTCTCTCTTGAAAAATAAAGATCGTCGGCAGAAGTGTTATTCCCGCCTTAGCAGACTTTCTTGCTGCCGAGAATGATGTTGCGGCATCTCAATGGCAGGATCAGCAGCGTAGCGCCACTGCATCGCGAATGGCGGCAATGTTCCGCCCGTAAACGTTCGGCCCGCCCTTGAACACGGCGGAACCGGCGACAAGCGCCGTGGCCCCGGCGGCAACGACCTGCGGCGCAGTTTGCGGCGTCACGCCACCGTCAACCTCGATAACGATATCCCTGCCGCCGATCATCGCCTTGATGCGGCTGATTTTCTCGCACACCGAACCGATGAAGGCTTGACCGCCGAAGCCGGGGTTCACCGTCATGCACAACACCAGATCCACCATGTCGAGCAGCGGCTCGATTGCGCTTTCATGGGTGCCGGGGTTAATGACGATACCCGCCTTCTTGCCGAGCGCCCGGATGGTTTGCAACGAGCGATGCACATGCGGCCCCGCCTCGACATGAACGCTGATGATGTCGGAACCGGCCTTGGCAAAAGCTTCCAGATACGGATCGGCGGGAGCGATCATCAGATGCACGTCGAAAATCTTTTGCGTGTGCGACCTGAGCGCCTTCACCACATCGGGGCCGATGGTAATGTTCGGCACGAAGTGACCATCCATGACATCGATATGGACCCAATCGGCACCGGCGGCGTCGATGGTGCGAATCTCTTCGCCGAGCTTGGAGAAATCGGCGGAGAGGATCGAAGGGGCAATGACGAGTTGCTTGTTCATGCGGGACACGCTACCATGCTTCGGCAGAGGAGCCAATGGCAAGCCGAACCATCGCTAGATCGCTCCGCGTTCGATCAAATAAAGGATGACGCTGATCGTTGGAACACTCAGTAGCGTACCCAGGAAGGTAGCGGACGAGACAAACTCTGGATCGGCATCGAAACGAATTGCCAGCATCGCCGTATTGGCGGCGGTGGGCATTCCGGACATAAGAACGAAGATCTGCCTGACAAGCGGGTCGACGGGAAGCCACAGGATCAGCCCCCAGGCGAGAAACGGCGAAACGATCAGGCGGATAAAGATGGAAGCAGCCATCTTGCTCACGGATACCCGTTTCAGCGAACTGAGGGCAAGCTGCATCCCCAGAACCAGCATAACCGCCGGAATGGAGGCATCGCCAACCATCTTGATGCTCGTCATCAGATTGGCGGGAAGGACAATACCAAACATCTGGAAGGCGATGCCCAGCAACATGGCGTACAGAACCGGCATCCGGATAACGGCCCCCAGGGCCTGACCGATACCGGCATGGTCAGAGCCACCCTTTGAGGCATAATAGATGCCAAGGGAATTGATGACGAACCCGTGAAATACCATCAGAAGAACGGCAAGAGGGCGACCCTGCTCGCCGAGAGCGAACAGCACGACAGGGATACCGTAATTGCCGCTGTTCATGAAAACA